>JAYWFC010000127.1:0-3707 GCA_043778995.1 Aestuariivirga sp. | reverse complement strand
GAACGCCGTGGCCCCGCGTTATAGGCAGCCAATGTGAGGATGTAAGAGCCGTTGAACGTGTCTACCAGATCAGCCAAATGGGCCGCACCCAGTTGCACATTATAGGCCGGGTTTTTCAATTTGCCCGCCGAATAACCAATACGATATTGCTTGGCAACAATTTTGGCTGTGCCCGGCATTAATTGCATCAAGCCTTGCGCGCCGACACTGCTTCCAGCGTTGGGGTCAAATTCACTTTCTTGCCGTGAAAGCGCAAACACCAAAGATTTTTCAATGGGCTTGCCCACCTGTTGCCAATTGGGCAGGCCATAAATGGGGTAAGACCACGCATCAAGATCAACACCGCGCATGCCAGCAGCCTTGGCAAATCGCAATGCCCAACTTGTGCCCGCCACGTTTTGAATGATGGATGCAACAGCATTCAAACTGTCAACATCATCAAACCGATTGGCCAAAGACCAAATGAAAATATTAAGCTGATTTTTTGTGCCAGCTTCAGACATAATCCTGAAGGCGCGAACGACTTCATCTTTTTCAACTGCGCTTTGTGCAGCTTGTGAGGCATGGCCATTGTTAATATCTTCAGGCTGTTTGCCCAAGCCCAATTGTTCCCGCGCCAACTGGCCATAATAAACAGTCGAATGTTGTGCCGCAACTTTGAATGAAGCCTTTGCAGCCGCGCCATTTCCGCCAGCCAACTGCGTGCGCCCAATCCAATAAGCAGCACGCGCCTTTTCTGTTCCCGTTGGAGCAAGTTTTTGCAATTTGTTGAAATGGCCCATCGCAGCATCTGCGTCTTTCAAATAACGCAATGCCACCCAGCCCGCCAAAAATTCGCCTTCAACAGCAAAGTCACCGCTGCTCAACCCGTGGTTTTTGGCGATGGTATAAGCGGCTTTCCAATAGGGCTGATTGTTGGGGCCAACGGAGCGCCTAACAATTGTGCGACGTTCTTCAAACCACGCACTGGCGTCTATCATAACATTGGCATCGCCGGGCATGGAAGCCAAGATTGTGCGGGCCTTCCCATAATCTTCGTTCTTGCGATGAAACCGCGCCAAAACATAAAGCATGGCAGGCTGGTTGCGCATCGCGGTTGAAAGCGCATTAAACTTTTTATCAGCGCCGCCGTTAAATTGAATAAGGCTTTGGGCCACTTTTGCAGCGGCTTGATGATCACCCGAAAGGCGCTTGGATTGCCGAATGGCCGCATTTGATTCTTGCGCCAATATCAAACGCCACAACCGATATTTATGATCTTCAGCAGAAAGCTTTGAACCAAATTCTGCGCTAACCTTGCTTTCCAAGGACGCATCCAAACGATCATCGCCCCACGCATTGCGGAGCCACTTTTTGCCAGAAGCCGCGTCACCCGTGGCATAACCAGCACGCGCCAAAGCCAAGGCACCAAAAGCGGTGAGGGGTTTGCGTGTAGCGAAATGGCCACTCACCACGGCTGGCGCTTCGGCATTCTCATAAAGTGCTTGTTCAGCGCGTTTCAAAATTGTTTCGGTTAATGGCCAGCCTGTTGCAACATTGAGAAACGCCAATATGCGCGGATATCCCGCCTCTGGCCCATGATCACGCAGATAAATAAGCTCAACCAGTTTAATCGCAGCTTGATCTCCGGACTGGTTTGCCAAAACGCCCGCATTCACAAAATCTCCGCCAAGCGCTTTTTTGGCCGCTTCAACGGCCAGGTTTGATGGCACTGCAAAAGCGTGCTGCGCCAAAGACATTGGAGCCAATGCCAAAACCGATGCGCCGAGCATACCTTGAATCAAACCACGTCTTGAAATCATCACTTTACATACACTTTCAATAACCAACGAGCAAACCGCTTAAAAAACAAAACCTTGGTGACTTTGCTTGCTGTTCGCCATCGCACAGACTATTCTGCAACTCTGGTCTTAAAGAGGCATTACGCCTTTATGGTTTCCAGAATCTTACTGAAGAGGTTTGACGTGAAGATCCAAGGTTCTATTCCCGCTTTAATAACGCCAATGAAAAATGGTTCATTTGACGAAGCCGCGTTTCGAAAATTTGTCGGCTGGCAAATTAAAGAGGGCAGCCATGGTTTGGTGCCCGTGGGCACAACGGGTGAAAGCCCAACCTTGACTCCTGATGAACACAAAGCCGTGGTTCGCATTTGCGTTGAAGTGGCCAAGGGCAAAGTGCCGGTGATTGCAGGCGCTGGTTCAAACAACACGGCAGAAGCCATTGAATATGCCACCCACGCCAAAAAAGCGGGCGCTGATGCGGCCTTGATTGTTGTGCCTTATTACAATCGGCCAACCCAAGAAGGCATCTATCAACATTATGCCGCAATCGCTAAAGCGGTGAACATTCCCATCATTGTTTACAATGTGCCAGGCCGCACCGTGGCCAACATTTCAGTTGAAACACTGGCCAGGCTTTCGCATGATTTTAAAAACATCATCGGCACGAAAGATGCTTCGGCCGATCTCACGAGGCCATCACGCCAACGCTTGATGTCTGGCACCAAATTCATTCAGCTTTCGGGCGAAGATGGAACTGCTTTGGGCTTTAACGCGCATGGCGGCGTAGGTTGCATTTCGGTCACGGCAAACGTGGCGCCACGCCTATGCGCAAAGTTGCAGGAAGCGACCCTGGCTGGCGATTATAAAGCCGCATTGAAATTGCAAGACAGGTTGATGCCGCTGCATCACGCCATGTTTGTGGAATCAAGCCCCGGGCCAGTGAAATATGCGGCAAGCCTCTTGGGCCTGTGTTCACCAGAAGCGCGTCTGCCTTTGGTTCCCGTCATTGAAAGCACGAAGATAGCTGTGCGTGATGCGATGATTCATGCAGGCCTTTTGAACTGATATGTCGTCCAAAGCCGGAGGTGCCAAAGCCTCACGCAAGCAAGAAAGCATCAAAGTTATCTCAGAAAATCGCCGCGCGCGATATGACTATGAGCTGATGGAGTTTTTTGAGGCAGGCCTTGTGTTGCAAGGTTCTGAAGTTAAGTCTTTGCGCGTTGGCCATGTTAATTTGGCTGAGGCTTATGCGGCCATGAAGGGCGACGAGTTGTTTTTAATCAACTCTAACATTCCCGAATATCGCGAGGCGAACCGATTCAACCATGAACAAAAGCGCCCGCGCAAATTATTGCTGCATGCCAAGCAAATTCAACGCTTGGCAGTTGGCGTTTCGCGCGAAGGGCTGACGATTGTTGCCGTTAAAATGTTTTTTAATCCGCTTGGCCGTGTCAAAGTTGATATTGCTTTGGCGCGCGGCAAAAAGGCAGTCGACAAGCGCGAAACGATCAAGATCCGTGATTGGAACCGCGAGAAATCTCGCCTATTGCGCGAAAAATAATGATCCTCATCGCGTTGGGCAGCAACATCAATGGCCCATGGGGAAGCCCACGCCAAACAGTTGAGATGGCGCTTCACATGCTCAATCAATTTCCATTGCGGTTGGTAAAATCATCAACCTTGTCGATCACTGAACCCTTCGGCGTGGTCAACCAACCTCAATTTGTAAACGCCGTTGCGTTGGTTGAAACGGCGATGCCTGCTGAAAGCCTTATCCGCAAATTGCATATGATTGAACGCCAAGCGGGCAGGCGGCGAGGCAAACGCTGGGGCCCACGCACGCTTGATCTTGATATTTTAGATTATCATGGCCTTATCAAACATAAACGCCAGCTTGTGCAAAAGGCGCTGATATTGCCACACCCC
>JAYWFC010000126.1:0-9811 GCA_043778995.1 Aestuariivirga sp. | reverse complement strand
GCCTTCTTCGCGGATCGTTTGAAAATCTATCTCAAAGACCAAGGGGCGCGGCATGATTTGATTGATGCAGTGTTCTCTCTTGGTGGCCAAGATGATTTGTTGATGGTGACGCGCCGTGTCGATGCGCTTTCCAAATTCCTCGAAACAGATGATGGCAAGAACCTTCTCGCTGGCGTCAAACGCGCATCAAACATTTTGCGCATCGAAGAGAAAAAAGATGGTGCGCCATTCCGTGGTCGCGTTGATCAATCCATCTTAATCAAGGGCGAAGAAAAACTTTTAAATCGCGAAGTGGATTCTGCGGCATCACTGGCTCACAAAGCCATTGAGGCAGAAGATTTTGAGGGCGCCATGAAAGCCATTTCAAAACTGCGTGCGCCCGTTGATGCTTTCTTTGAACAAGTAACAGTGAACGATGCTGACCCCAGCTTCCGCGCCAATCGCTTGCGCCTTCTCAACCGTATAAGGGAAGCAACGGCAGAAGTGGCAGATTTTTCAAAGATTGAAGGGTGAAACCCAACCTCGATTTCGAAAAAGCCTCTGGCCACGCCATTATATGCGGCATTGATGAAGCAGGTCGCGGCCCTTGGGCGGGGCCGGTTTCGGCAGCCGCTGTAATCCTTGATCGCAACAATATCCCGCAAGGCCTCAACGATTCCAAAAAACTAACCGAAGCCAAACGGGAAGCACTTTTTCCATTGATCATGGCCAGCGCCGATGTGGGCCTTGGCCTTGTCTCAGCCCAGGAAATTGATGAGATGAATATTCTACAAGCCACTTATTTGGCCATGCAGCGCGCCCTCGCAAAATTGAAATCAAAACCAACCTTGGCGTTGATCGACGGCAACCGCGCACCCAAACTTTTTTGCGCCACTCAAACCATCATCGGTGGTGATGCAAAATCGCTGTCGATCGCCGCTGCCTCTATTATTGCCAAGGTTGCCCGTGATCGATTGATGGTGGAACTAGACACGCAATTTCCATACTATGGTTTTGCCCGCCACAAAGGCTATGGAACAGCCGTTCATGCAATTGCTTTGGCCCAACATGGTCCGTGTACGGAACATCGCCGCAGCTTCAAGCCGATTGCGAAATTAACCATAAATTAACCTTTCGATTCACACGGAGACTCCAAGGACTCATAAGCATTCCACCAAGTGTATTTGTGAGTGGAGTTTGCGTAATGGGTTATGAGACAACGATTGATGTGCGGCCTCTGCTTGACCAAATCTTAATTGGTGATTGCATCGAACAGCTCAAAAAAATCCCATCAAATTCCATTGATCTGGTGTTCGCAGATCCGCCATATAATTTGCAATTGGGCGGCGATTTAAAGCGCCCAGACGAAAGCAAGGTTGATGCCGTTGATGATGACTGGGATAAGTTTGATTCACTGGCAACCTATGACAGCTTCACCAAAGCGTGGCTTTCAGAATGCCGCCGCGTTTTAAAACCCAATGGTGCCTTGTGGGTGATTGGCTCTTATCACAACATTTTTCGCGTTGGCGCAACGCTGCAAGATTTGGGCTTTTGGATTTTGAATGATGTGGTGTGGCGCAAAACCAACCCCATGCCAAACTTCCGTGGCCGCCGTTTTACCAACGCCCATGAAACTTTGATCTGGGCCAGCAAAAGCCAACAATCGAAATATTGTTTCCACTATGAAGCCATGAAAATTTTCAACGATGATGTGCAGATGCGTTCAGATTGGACAATTCCTTTATGCACCGGCGGCGAACGTTTGAAGAATGAAGAAGGCTCAAAACTTCATCCAACCCAAAAACCTGAAGCCTTGTTGCAACGCGTTTTACTATCGACCACAAACCCCGGAGACGTGGTGCTTGATCCCTTCTTCGGCACCGGAACAACAGGCGCTGTAGCACGATCACTGGGCCGCCACTTTATTGGTTGTGAACGCGAACAGGCCTACGTGGCCGCTGCCCTTGAGCGCATTGACGCTGTTGAAACCCATTCCACTGACACTTTGAAAGCCACCATTGGCAAACGCGCTGAACCGCGCATTCCATTCGGCACATTGATTGAGCGTGGCTTGATCAAGGCTGGCGAGACATTGTTTGACCACACCCAACGCATCACGGCCAACATTCGTATTGATGGATCAATCGCCAGCAAAAATGAATCAGGCTCCATCCACAAAGTGGGCGCCCATGTGCAAGGCGCTGAAGCCTGCAACGGCTGGACTTATTGGCACATCAGACGCGGGCCTAACTTGGTGCCCATCGATTTGCTGCGCCAGCAGGTGCGCCAAGAAATGGCGAATGTGGCGTGAAGGCCTTAACCCAAACATCATTTCTGTTTGATTTGGACGGAACCTTGCTTGACAGTGTTTATGATCACATTGCGGCATGGAACAGCGCCTTGCGCGAAACCGGAATTGATATTTCCGCTTGGCGTGTTCATCGCCGCATCGGAATGTCTGGCGGATTATTCACGGCCGCGTTGATCCGCGAACTGGGCCACGAGATTGATGAACCAACGCAAAAACGATTGAGCGAACTTCATGCGCTATATTATAACCAGCGATCAGGCGACGTTCGCGCCTTGCCCGGCGCTGTAAAACTTTTGGAATATTTAACAGCTGAAAATATCCCATGGGCCATTGCAACATCAAGCCACATGAAAACCGCAGGCCCCGTGTTGGCCAAGATTGGTGTAGACCCCGCAAAGCATGTGGTGATCACCCGTGATCTGGTAAAATATGCAAAGCCTGATCCTGATTTATTTATCGCCGCGGCCAATGCGTTGGGCGTGAAGATGGAAGATTCCTGCGTGGTGGGTGACGCTGTGTGGGATATGCTTGCCTCCAAGCGCGGCCATGCTTTGGGCATTGGCTTTCTATCGGGCGGCTATGGCACAGCAGAATTAGAACGCGCTGGCGCCTATCGCATTTTTGAAGACCCCGCAGACATGTTGGCCCATATTGATGAAGTGGGCGGCAGGCGCTAGGTTTTGGTGATATGCGCCACAACTTTGCGCATCACCGTTGGCAAGGCCAGACTGTTAAGTTCTTCCAGCTTCACAAAGCGCGCCTCCATTTTGGGGCTGCGCACCTTTAATTTCCACACACTCAGTGCCAATTTGAAATGGGTGAACGTGTGTTCAACAACGCCTGATGATTTTTTCCAATCACCCTTAAAGGGCGGCAAAAATTCATCACCATTTTCCAGCCATGCGCTGGATGGAAATTCTGTCATCCCAGCAAGCAGCCCGCGCAACGGCCTTGCCCGCACCAAAACTTCCCCAGCTGAATTTGTCATCCAGTAGACATGGCCATAGCGCGTTGGCACTTTGCGTCTTGCGGCTTTGCGCGGCAAAACATTTTGCAAAGACATGAGCCGTGCAACGCATCCAGCATCCCAGGGACAGCGGCCACATTCGGGTGATTTTGGCGTGCAAATGGTGGCACCCAAATCCATAAGCGCTTGGGCAAAATCGCCCGCACGTTTTTCGGGCACCAAGCGTTGGGTTAGTTCTTTAATCTCGGGCTTGGATTGTGGCAGCGGTTGTTCCAACCCATAATAACGGCTGATCACGCGTTCTACATTGCCATCAACCGCCGCCGCAGGAACATCAAACGCAATGGCCGCGACGGCGGCAGATGTGTATGAACCAACGCCCGGCAACTTGGCCAAGCCGGAAACTGTTTGCGGAAACTTGCCCCCGTGTTCGTCCACAATCACTTTTGCGCAAGCATGAAGATTACGCGCCCGTGCATAATAGCCAAGGCCCGCCCAAGCTTTTAAAACATCATCCAGCGGGGCTTTGGCCAAATCTTCAATTCGGGGCCATAAAACCAAGAACTTCAAAAAATAGTCTTTCACCGCAGCAACGGTGGTTTGTTGCAGCATAATTTCTGAAAGCCAGGTTTTATAAGGGTCAGACACATCCAAGCGCCAAGGCAGTTTGCGCGAATGTGCGTCATACCACCGCAAAAGCGTGTTTGTTAATTCTGAATTTGGCCCTTGTTCTGCCATGGTTTTCCGTCAATTATTGTTTCAACACGATGGAAACTCTCAACAAACACTTCAGCCTCATTGCCAAAGCCGCGTTCCAACGCCATGGCTTTGCCAGCGAACAGCTGGCCGCGCAATGGAGCCTGATCGTGGGCGATCCTGTGGCCAGCGTGGCCACGCCCGACAAGATTAAATGGCCAACCCAAGGTGGGGCACAAAAACAAGGCGGAACGCTAACACTCAAAGCCAAGGCAGGCCGCGCCTTGGAGGTGCAATATGAAATTCCGCGCATCATTGAGAAACTCAACCAGTTTTTGGGCTATGGCGCAATTTCAGCAATAAAAGTTATTCAAACCGCAGATCTGCCCGACATGCCCAAACCCATGAAACGTCCGATGAGCCAGGTGGCCAAAGCCGCTTGGGATGAAAAATTTGAAAGCATTGAAGATGAACATTTAAAAGCAGCGCTGGCCAAGCTTGCCCAGCATACAGCCCCCAAAGGCCCAACCCCAGCCCCGTTCTCCACAGGAGAAAATAGGGGTTTTGCCACCCACCCAACTTCGAGTAGGAAATAACCATGAAAACGACCACCCGCCGCAATTTGCTTCAAGCCTCAGCCGTTTTGGCCTTGGGCGCAACCTCGACCGCATTTGCTGAAGACAAGCCGAAAATTGATTTATCTGATCTGGCCACACCTCCTGAAGAGGGCGATATGTCTGTTGGCCCAGATACAGCCAAAGTGACCATTATTGAATATGGCTCTGCCTCCTGCCCTCATTGTGCGGCGTTTTACAAAGACGTCTATACAAAACTGAAAACCGACTACGTCGACAAAGGCACGGTTAAATTTATTTTCCGCGAATATCCGCACAATGATCAAGGCTTGGCCGCATTTATGGTGGCCCGTTGCGCACCGAAGGAAAAATATTTCCCCTTGCTCGACGCATTTTTTACAACCCAAGAAAAGTGGGTGCCTGATGCATTTAACGGTTTGAAAAGCATCGCCCAACAAGCGGGCATGTCGTCAGCTGATTTTGAAGCCTGCCTGAAAAACGAAAAAATTGTGAAGGGCATAATGGCTGTTCGCGATAAAGCCTCGAAGAACTATGGCATCTCTGGCATTCCGACAATTTTCGTAGCTGGCAAATCCTATGAAGGCGAACGCACCTATGATGCGATGAAAGCCATCATTGATCCATTGTTGAAATAATTCAGAGGGCAGACGAAGGGCAATGAGATTTGCAAAACTAAAGCTCACAGGTTTTAAATCCTTCGTCGAGCCCACCGAACTGATCATCGAAAAAGGCCTCACAGGTGTTGTGGGGCCAAACGGTTGTGGCAAATCCAATTTGCTTGAAGCGCTGCGTTGGGTGATGGGTGAAAACTCTTATAAATCCATGCGTGCTTCGGGCATGGAAGATGTGATCTTCTCAGGCACCACCCAACGCCCGGCCCGCAACATGGCCGAAGTTTTGGTAACAATGGGCAACGAAGATCGTTCTGCCCCGCCATCTTATAATGATTCTGAGATGATTGAAATTTCGCGTGCCATTGTGCGCGATCAAGGTTCAACATATCGCGTCAACGGCTCTGAAGTGCGCGCCCGTGATGTGCAGCTGTTGTTTGCTGATGCTTCAACGGGTTCACGCTCCCCTGCCTTGGTGCGCCAAGGCCAGATTTCTGAAATTATCAACGCCAAGCCGCAAGCGCGCCGGCTGATTCTGGAAGAGGCCGCAGGCATCACCGGCCTTCATACCAGAAGGCATGAAGCGGAACTAAAACTCAAGGCCGCCGAAGCCAATCTGGCGCGGTTGGATGATGTTCAGGCCCAGCTTGAAAGCCAATTGGCCAGCCTAAAACGCCAGGCCCGCCAGGCCGTGAAATATAAACAAATCTCGGGCGATATTAGAAAACTTGAAGCATCGGGGCTGTTCGTAGCATGGCGAGACGCTGCTGATGCCATGGCCGCAGATACAAAAGCTTTGGAAGCGGCCACTTTAATTCTTGCTGAACACACGGTTGCAGCCTCCACCAAATTGCGTGCCCGTGATGAATTGGGCGAGGTTCTTCCCAGCTTGCGTGAACAAGAGGCCGTTCGTGCCGCCGTTCTGCAACGCATGACGATTGAACGCTCAAATCTGGATGAAGAAGAAAAACGCGTTGAAGCGCGGCTTAGCGAGCTGAAGCAACGCCGCACTCAAGCCGCCAATGATTTGCGCCGCGAAGAAGAATTGGTGCAAGATACAGATGGTGTGATTGCAACACTTCTTGCCGAAGCCGAACAACTGAACAGCGCCATTGGTGCCGATCAAAGCCACCGTGAAGAAGCGGCCATCATTTTACAACAAGCCGCCGCATCGCTGGCCTTGGCCCAAGAGGCGGCAGATGCCGCCAACAATCGCTTGGCTGAGCTTTCGGCCCAACGCGCTGCATTTGAACGAACCCTTGCTGAACACCAGGCCCGCGTGTCTCGCATTGAAAAACAGGCAGCAGACATTGCGCTGCGTCAAACCGAATTATCAAATCGCATCGGCTCCAACGCAGACGGTGAAATTCTTATTAAGGCCGTCACCCATGCTGAAAGCGTGGTCAGCGAATCCGAACAATCTGCCGGCGTGGCTGAATTGTCGTTGCGCGTGGCGCGTCAGTTGGAAGCCGATAAACGTCAAGCACATGATGATGCGCGGCGTAAAGCTGATCGTTTGCAAACAGAAGTCCGTACACTGACGAATTTGCTGAAAGCCGGTGGCGGTGATTTATGGCCATCATTGGTTGATCAGCTGAATGTACAACAGGGCTATGAAGCCGCATTGGGCGCAGGCCTTGGCGAAGATATTGAAGCATCATCAGATGAAGGTGCGCCGGTGTTTTGGCGTGGCCTTCCCCCGCTGGATGAAACGGCGTCCCTTCCCGCAGATGCCGCACCCCTTGGGCAATTTGTTAAAGGCCCTGCGGCCTTGGCGCGAATTTTATCTCACATTGGTGTTGTCTCCCGCGGCGTGGGTGCAGCCCTTCAACCGCAATTAAAACCCGGCCAACGCTTGGTTTCAGTCGAAGGCGATTTGTGGCGCTGGGATGGCTTTACCGCAGCGGCCGATGCGCCCAGTGCGGCAGCCAAACGTTTGGCCGAACGCAATCGCTTGATCCAGATTGAGCAGGATATGAAACACGCCCTTGCCGCGGGTGATGCGGCCAAGGCTGAATTTGATCTGGCGCGAACATCAGTTGAAAATGGTGCCCGTTCAGAACGCGAGAAGCGTGAAGCGTGGCGCACCAGCACAGCGGCCCTTGATGTGGCCAGAAAAGCCTTGCAAGCCCATGAGCGCCGTTTGGCCGAAAGTGCAGCCCAAACTTCAGCCTTAGAAGAAGCAGCCCGCAATGCCAATGCGCAATTGGTTGAAGCGCGGGAAAGCCATAATAGCTCGTCGCAACAATTTGCCGCCCTGCCCGCCACTGATGGCTTAACGCAAGATGTGCAGGCCAATCGTGATATTCTGAATACGCAACGCGCAACCTATGCCGAAGCCCGTGCCAAGCATGATGGCTTGGAGCGCGAAGCCAAAATGCGTTTTGATCGTGTTAAATCCATTGCCGCAGAGCAAGACCAGTGGAAAGCCCGGGCGCAAAAAGCCAAAGAACAAACCCAGCAATTGGAAAAGCGCGTTGCTGAAACGGAAGCGGCAATTTCTGAGTTGAGCCAAATGCCGCAACAGCTGGCAGACAAGCGCTTAAAGCTGATGAACCTTCTGGCCGAAGCAGAAGGCGAGCGCAAAGCCGCTTCGGATAAATTAGCCGAAGCTGAAAACAATGTCCGCGCAGCTGATCAAGCTTTGAGGCAAGCTCAAGAACAAGCCGCAACAACGCGCGAAGACCACGCACGCTTGGGCGCAAGGCTTGAAGGTTCAACCAGCCGCCATCATCACTGCGCCAGCCGCATCACCGAAACATTGATGTGCCAACCTGAAGAGGTTTTGGTACAGGCGGGCGTTGAAGCGGGGAACCTGCCTGCCGCCGATGAGATTGAAAAAAAGCTTGTCTCCCTGCGCGATGAGCGTGAGCGTTTGGGCGCTGTCAATTTGCGGGCGGATGAAGAAGCAACCGCCGTTGGCGAACAGCTTGATAAAATGAAATTCGAAAAAGATGAACTGGTGCAGGCCATTGCCAAATTGCGCGGCGGCATTGGTTCGTTAAACCGTGAAGGCCGCCAACGGCTGCTTGATGCGTTTGATACGGTAAACCAAAAGTTTGGCGAACTTTTCACAACGCTCTTCGGCGGCGGCAAGGCGGAGCTGCAATTGATTGAGTCGGATGACCCGTTAGAAGCTGGCCTTGAATTGCTGTGCAACCCACCGGGCAAAAAGCCAACAACCTTGTCTCTGCTTTCGGGCGGTGAACAAACACTCACCGCCTTGTCGCTGATTTTCGCCGTGTTCCTCACCAATCCTTCGCCCATCTGTGTGTTGGATGAAGTTGATGCGCCGTTGGATGACCATAACGTTGAACGGTTCTGCAATTTGCTGGACGCCATGCTTCAGCGCACGGAAACGCGCTTTCTGATCATCACCCATCACCCCTTAACTATGGCGCGCATGAACCGCCTGTTTGGCGTGACGATGATGGAACGCGGCGTTTCGCAATTGGTATCAGTGAATTTGGAAGAAGCCGCTGAACTGGTGGCAGAGGCCAGCTAAATGAACGTCATTTTCGATATTGGCATGGTTTTGATCGCGTGGGATCCGCGCCATCTTTATCGCAAACTATTTTCCGATACAGAAAAAATGGAATGGTTTTTGGCCAATGTCACAACCCATGAATGGAATGTTGAACAAGACCGTGGCCGCAGTTTTTCAGAGGCGGTTAAATTGCTTCACGCTGAACATCCTCAGTATACAGATGAAATTTCAGCTTTTGACACGCGCTGGGGTGAAATGATTCCAGGTGCGATCGCTGGCACTGTTGATATTCTGGAAGCCTTGCATAAAAACAAAACGCCGCTTTATGCGATCACCAATTGGAACCAAGACAAGTTTCGCGAAACGAAATTGAATTATCCCTTTTTAGATCTGTTCAAAGATATTGTTGTGTCTGGCGATGAAAAGCTGATCAAGCCCGACGCGGCAATTTTTGAGCTTTGCCTAAAGCGCAATAAGCTTCACGCAGCCGAATGCCTATTCATTGATGATTCGCTGAAAAACGTGAAAGGCGCTGAAGCCGTGGGCATGAAAGCCCATCATTTCACCACGCCAGAGAATTTAAGAGCTGAGCTGAAAAGCCTGAAACTGCTTTAGGCCCCTTGACATTGTTCATTTTATGTTCTAGATGCAACCACTGCCTCAGACGCGGGGCGGCCATAGCGCCTTGATCGCGCAAATTTGCCAGCAGAGACTTTGTTTCTGTTGGTTGGGTAAGATTTCACCGCCGCGAAATCACTTGGAGGCCGAGCTGTGTTCAGATTCTCTCCATATTCCAACGGACTTTTCGACGCAGCGCCATAATCAAGTTAATTTCCACGCCAATTCAACCGCTTAAATCCGCCATCCAGCGCTTGACACATGAAGGATGCGTAACTATCAAGAGCGCGCTTTGGAAAGGGCATAATTGCGGGCTTTCTGGCACGGGGAATTTTGAAAAAAATGGCACGTCCAGCAAAACCAAAAACACCGCCCGATCCAGAACTTGGCGATATTCCAGACCGTTTGAAAGAGCTTTCCAGCCGCTTGGCCCAGGAAAAATCAACCCATGCGGCGCAGGAAAACCCGCCAAGGCAGTATCAGGGGGCCGGGGATTATTCCAAGGGCTATCGGCTGATCAGCGAATTTGTGGCGGGCATTCTTGTG
>JAYWFC010000125.1:0-25371 GCA_043778995.1 Aestuariivirga sp. | reverse complement strand
TCGCGGCCAAAGCCTGATTCCTTATATCCGCCAAAACCAGCGGCCGCATCAAACTGGTTGGTGGAATTAATCCAAACCACACCGGCCTTCACCTTGGCAGCGGCATCAAGCGCCACGTTGATATTTTCAGACCATATGGAAGCCGCCAAACCATAACGCGTGTGATTGGCGATTAGCATTGCTTCATCAGGTGTTCTGAAAGTCATAGCCGAAATTACGGGCCCAAAAATTTCTTCGCTCATCACCGTCGAAGAAGGTTCAACATCCAGAAACAAAGATGGTGCAAAATAGTTGCCCTTGGCTGGCAAAGCGCAAGGCGCTTGCACCAAGGTGCCACCTTCGTCTTTGCCCTTGTTTACCAACGCCGAAACCCGCGCCAATTGTACAGGGTCTACCAATGGGCCCATATCATTTGATTTATCCAAGGGGTCACCCACCCGCAAAGACTCCATCCGCTTTTTCAAGCGTGCGATGAAGCGTTGATAAATACCTTCTTGCACCAGAAGCCTTGTGCCAGCACAACACACTTGGCCTTGGTTAAACCACACCGCATCAACAACGCCTTCAACGGCGGCATCAAGATCAGCATCTTCAAACACAATGAACGGCGATTTTCCGCCTAGTTCAAGCGAAAGCTTTTTGCCTGAACCCGCAGTCTGGGCGCGTATCAATTTGCCCACTTCGGTTGAACCTGTGAACGCAATTTTGCTCACATCTTTATGCGCAACCAATGCGGCACCCGTTTCACCATCACCTGTCACAATGTTCACAACACCGGGCGGCAAGCCTGCTTCTGAACAAATCTCAGCAAAAGCCAAAGCTGTAAGCGGCGTAAATTCCGCAGGTTTCAACACCACGGTGTTGCCCGCAGCAAGGGCTGGTGCAATTTTCCATGCCAACATCAATAATGGAAAATTCCATGGGATAATTTGGCCACACACACCAACAGGGCCATAGCCTTCAAATTCAGTTTCAACCAACTGCGCCCAGCCTGCATGATGATAAAAATGCCTTGCCACCAATGGAATATCAATATCGCGGCTTTCACGAATAGTTTTGCCATTGTCCATCGTTTCAAGAACTGAAAGAAACCGCTCGCGCTTTTGAATATGCCGCGCCAAAGCGTAAAGATGTTTGGCCCGCGCAAAACCTGAAAGTTTAGACCACGTTTTAAAAGCCTTGCGGGCGGCAGTCACCGCCACATCCACATCCTTGGCCGTGCCATTGGCAACGCTGGCCAAAACTTCGCCGTTGGCCGGGTTAAACACATCAATGCGTTTGGCAGAAGGCGCACCAAAAGTCCCACCAATATAATGGCCAAACCCCGAAGCATGTTTGGAAAGCCAATCTTTTACATGGCCATTCGATTCAGGCGAAGGGCCATAATCCATGGTGTTAAGAACATCTGAAACTGTGGGCATGTGAATTCCTCAGGCAAGCGCGTGATGCGAAAGAGCCGCATAACGGCCCGTGATAAAATATTCGAGCTGGCGTTCAATATCGGCCAGCATAGAAGATGCGCCAATACGAAATAAATCAGGTTCCAACCAAGGGCGGCCCAACTCCTCTTTCATAAGGATCAACCAGTTCATGGCATCCTTTGCAGTCTTCAAACCGCCCGCTGGCTTAAAGCCAATCTGCTGGTCAGTGTGTTCGCCATAATCGCGCAATGCACGAAGCATCGTAAGGCTTACGGGTATTGTGGCATTCACATCTTCTTTGCCAGTCGAGGTTTTGATAAAATCGGCACCCGCCTGCATCGCAACCATCGAGGCCTTATAAACATTGCGCAACGTTTTCAATTCGCCCGTGGCCAAAATTGCTTTCATATGTGCAGCGCCACAAGCTTCGCGCATAGCGCTCACCTCATCATAAAGTGCAGACCAATCTTGATCCAAAACTTGAGCGCGATGAATAACAATATCAATTTCTTCAGCACCCTCTTCAACGGCATATTTAATCTCTGCCAGCCGAAGTGGAAGCGGCGTTAACCCGGAAGGAAAGCCAGTGGCTACGGAAGCAACGGGAATGCCCGATCCACGCAACGCTTTTACCGCATGGGGAACCATGGATGCATAAACACAAACCGCGCCCACATGGGGCATTGCAACCAAGCCCAGCTTTTCAACAATATCTTCACGCAAAGGCCGCATGGCTTTGGCGCACAGGCGGTGCACGCGTTGGGCCGTATCATCGCCAGACAGCGTTGTCAGATCAATGCATTGCAAAGCCTTCACCAACCATGCCGCCTGATATTCTTTTTTCACGCTGCGCCGCGTGGCAAGGCTTGCCGCGCGCCGTTCAGCGGCAGAAGTGTTCACTTGAACATTTTCAAACCACTCTAACGTAAGCGGCGTTCCGGCATTGCGGGTCGGCAGGTTGTGTCTTTTTGTTTCAAGCATAATAAAAATCCATGATCACAAAATGATAATGAATGCCTTCACGCCCAGATGCAAGATTTGAAAGGAATTGGTGGCGAGAGAGGGAGTTGAACCCCCGACCCCAGGATTATGATTCCCGTGCTCTAACCAACTGAGCTACCTCGCCACGTGGCAAGCGTATAGTTTCCAAAGGCATTAAAAGTCAAGCCTTGGCGGCAGCTTCCTCTTCAGCTTGGCCTTTATCGCCCAACACGAATGTGCGCCACAAGGAAATGCCTGCAAAATAAAGCGAAGCCAAAGCAAAGAGCCCCAACTGAATCTTATAAATCCAATCGGAATAATCAGGGTTGCGGCCAGAGATAACCAAACTCAAAGTCAACGCCGCCCACAGCACTGTCATCGGAATTGTGATATTGCGCCAAAGCGTTACCCGTAACGGATGCACAAATTTAATGGGCACGAACGTCAACACACTCAGTGCCAAAATTGTAATCAGGTTGACCAGCCAACCCGTGTTAAACAAATAGAAATAAAGCACCACCACATTCCAAATTGCCGGAAAGCCTACAAAATAATAATCAAATGATTTCATGCCAACATTCGCGAACGTGTAGCAGGAAACTGCCATAATCAACGCCGCGCAAATCAAACTCCAAGTTGAAGCTGAAAACAGAAAAGGCGCAGGCACCATATTAAACCAATAAATCATTAAGGCTGGCACAGCGACATAAGTGAAAAAGTCGATCACCAAATCCAGCGATGCGCCATCAAAATTCGGGGTATATTCAGAAACGCGCGCGCGTCTTGCTAAAGTTCCGTCAACGCCATCAACAAATAATGCAAGCCCCAGCCACATAAAGGCTGCCACGGCGTCATTTTTGAGAACCGAAACCAGCGCCAGAAATCCCAACACAATGCCACTTGTGGTGAAGGCGTGAACCGACCACGCCATGCCTTTTTTTAATTCGTGTTCAATATTCGGTTTTAATTGAAGCTTAGCCATAAGTTCTCCTGCCCTCCACTATATGGAAGCTTGCGGCCAGACGCAATCAAGCCATGCGTTTGAATTCAAGCAACGTAAAAAAGCCCAAAGGCTTCACAGGACGGATGGAAACCAACCGCAGCCTCTCGCAAACCAGAAGCGTATCAAGCGGAAATTCTGGCCGCCACCCCAGTTTCGTTGCATGTTTAGCAAACCCTTTTTCAATGGCGCCGCGCAACCCATTTTCAACGCTGAAATGATTGACAATAATAACGGTGCCACCCGGCTTGGTCACGCGGGCCAGCTCTTCCACAACTTTTACAGGGTCTGGCACCACGGTCAGCACATAAGTTGCCATCACAATATCAAAAGTCTCATCAGCAAACTTCAAATGAGAAGCATCCATCTCAAGCAGTGCTTCAATGTTTGCACTGTGCGCCTTTTTCACGCGGGTTTTGGCGCGTTCAAGCATCTCGCCAGATAGATCAACACCCGTAACGCTGAGTTGCGGCCCATAATGTGGTAACGCCAAACCTGTGCCAACACCAACGTCAAGCAATTTGCCTGAATAATTATTGGCCTGTTTGGTCGCTTGGCGCATTCCAGCCTTCACCAGCCGTCCAAATGTTGCGTCATAAACAGGTGCCCAGCGACGATAAGCTGCGCGAACGTCGTTTTCGTCCATTTTCTCTAGCTGGCTTTGGTTTTGCATATCCACTCCAATTCATGTCGCACTTAGATTACAAAGCGCCGCTAAATCAAGCAGAAACGGAACCTGCGGCAGCCGAACGGGTAAAAGCCACACGCTCTGAAGCGGTTTTTTCGATTTTTATGAAGCCGCCGCCCAACACACGCTGACCAGCACCTAAGCCTTCGTAAAAAACACAAGCTTGGCCGGGCGAGATTCCATATTCACCGTGCTCGACTGCAACAACCACATCACCGTTTTCAAGGCGAATGCTGGCCGCAACGGGCGCGCGCGTAGACCTAATGCGAGCAAAGATTTTTTGTGGCTCTCGTGAAATCGGCAAAGCGCCAAGCCAATTCACATCTGCTATCAGAATCTCATTTTGTTTTAATGCCTCTCGCGGCCCAACAATCACTTGGCTGTTTGCTGCATCAAGTTTGATGACGAAAAGAACTTCACCGCCCCCAATGCCAAGGCCTTTGCGCTGGCCAATGGTGTAGTGGATGATACCTTGGTGGCGGCCCAAGATGCGTCCATCAAGATGGACAATTTGTCCGGCTTGCGCCGCATCGGGCCTGATTTTCAATATAACATCAGCATAATTTCCCTCTGGCACAAAACAAATGTCTTGGCTGTCGGGCTTGTCAGCCACGATCAATCCAAGTTGCTCCGCAATGACGCGAATTTCGGGCTTGGTCAAAAGACCGAGAGGAAAGCGCAAATAATCCAACTGCTTTTGTGTGGTGGCAAAAAGAAAATAACTTTGGTCACGCGCCATGTCTGCAGGTGTGAACAAATCGCGATGTGGTGTTCCAGCACGAAGGCGGCTTTCCACATAATGACCAGTGACCATAGCAGAAGCATTGAGATCGGCCGACCGCGTCAACAGATCAGCAAATTTCACAGTCTGATTGCACCGCACGCACGGAATGGGTGTTGCACCCTGCAAATAGCCTTCGACGAAATCATCAATGACGCTTTCTTTAAAGCGCGATTCAAAATCCAAAACATAATGTGGAATATCCAGTGCCGCAGCAACCCGTCTGGCATCGTGGATGTCTTGACCAGCACAACAAGCACCTTTGCGCCTAATGGCCTCGCCATGGTCATAAAGTTGCAGCGTAATTCCCACAACATCATAACCCGCAAGCTTGAGCAGCGCAGCCGCCACAGACGAATCCACGCCGCCAGACATCGCACAAACAATGCGGTGTTGGGCAGGATCGCCTTCCAACGCCATCGCCTGATGGACCAGTTCAATCACGCGAGGCTCTATATGGGGGTTAGAATTCATGGGCTTCACATGGGCTTTTTACAAAAATCTTTCAAGCACCCCCGCTTTTGTATCGAATTGAGGCATAAACGCACAAGTCTTTGCAATTTGTTCATTTCCATTTAGCTCATTCTTAAAGGGTCTGATGGCAAGTTGAGACTGTGCGAGGGGCCTTTGCCCTTCTCAAGGTCAGTTTGTGAGTATGCGTATATGAATGGTCAGTTGCGTCCACGCGTCAATTACGTCATCGGGCCCGATGGCAGTCCCTTGACGATAGCCGATCTTCCGCCGCCAGGATCCCATCGCTGGGTTATCCGACGCAAAGCGGAAGTTGTTGCTGCCGTCCGGGGCGGTTTGCTGTCTCTCGAAGAGGCGTGCAGCCGTTATACCCTAACAGTTGAAGAATATCTGGGCTGGCAGCGTTCGATCGAAAAACACGGCCTTGCTGGCTTGCGCACCACGCGCATTCAACAATACCGACACTAGTCAAGTTTTGAATTTAAGAAAACGCGATGCGAAAGCTTCGCGTTTTTTGTTTTGGATCTCAATCAACAGGCCTGGTCAGACGACTGCTTTCCCCAACCATTTTCAAATATCAGTGATTTTAATTCCGCTCGTTTGGCCCAGCCCTTCGTTTCAAGTTCTGGCTTAGTATAAAGTTCGGCAACATAGCCAATACACAAATATGCAACGGGAACCACATGGTCGGGCAAACCCAAGATCGTGCGAATTGCATCGTCTTTGAAAATGCTCACCCAGCCTACGCCAATTCCCTCTGCCCGCGCGGCAAGCATAAGATTTTGAACAGCACAGACTGTGGAATAAAGGTCAGTGTCGCGGTTATGGGTGCGGCCCAAAACAACAGGGCCACCGCGTTCACGATCACAAGTGATGCAAAGATTGATGGGCGCACTGGCAATGCCCTCAAGTTTCAAGGAACTATAAAGTGTGCGCCGCTCGCCCTCGAACATTGTGGCCGCTTCTGCATTAGAATTTTCAAAGGCAAATCGAATTCGGCTTCTGGTTTCCCCATCTCGAATAACAATAAAGTTCCAAGGCTGCATGAAGCCAACTGACGGAGCATGATGGGCCGCAGTTAAAAGTCTGTTCAGAACATCCGGCTCAACAGGCCTTTGCAAAAACTGGCTGCGCACGTCACGGCGCGTATAAATTGCACGGTAAACCGCCGCCTGCTCTTCGGCACTAAATGGCCCTGCTGGCGCCAAACTTGAGTTTTGGTCAAGCATTTTCATCCCCTCACATCACATTGCTTCAGCGCTTCCACGCGCAAAAACGATGATGCAAGGCCGGTCTTCTGACTTTGGCTTCAACCTTTGCAACCCCTTCCCTGCCAATTTTGGCAAGTGGTTATCATTGCATCGTCCACCTTACAGCGTTGGGCACGTTGCGATTTTTCATCGCATTCCCGATTCTCCGGCTCTCACCGGCACCTTACTCAATGAAGAATATCGAGTACTGCCTTCAGACACAATGCCCCTTTCATCTTTTCTTTTGTCATCGCATAAAGGGCCATGCAAAACACTTCTCAATCACTTCACGATATTTCCCAAGACCCGCGCAACGCGTCGATTTTGATTTCGGTCAATGGCAAAAATTTGCCGCGCGAAAAAGCCATGGTTTCGGTTTTTGATTCAGGCTTCATTTTGGGTGATGGCGTGTGGGAAGGGATGCGTTTGGTGAACGGCGGTGTGCCGTTTTTGTATCAACACATCGAAAGGCTTTACGAAGGTGCCAAAGCAATCTTCATGGATATTGGCCTCACACCCAATGAGTTGGTTAAGCGCCTGTTTGATTGCATTGATGCAAATGCCATGCATGATGGCGTGCACATTAGGCTGATGGTAACGCGCGGTGTAAAATCAACGCCCTATCAAGATCCACGTGTGACGATCTCACCTGCAACGATTGTAATCATTCCAGAATATAAACAACCAAGCGCTGATCAAATGACCCGCGGGTTAAGCTTGCACACTGTAAACGTGCGGCGTGGTGCGCCCGATGTGCAAGACCAAAAGCTTAATTCACATTCTAAACTAAACTGCATAACTGCTTGTATTCAGGCTGGAAATGCAGGCGCGGATGAAGCCCTGATGTTAGACCCGCTGGGCTTTGTGGCGACATGTAATTCAACACATTTCTTTATTGTTCGGCGCGGCCAAGTGTGGACATCAAACGGGCAATATTGCATTCCGGGCATTACACGCAGCGTGATAATTCGTCTGTGTACAGAGCTTTCGATTCCTGTGTTCGAAAAGCAATTCTCACTTTATGATGTCTATGGGGCTGATGAAGCCTTTGTGACAGGAACTTTTGCGGGCGCAACGCCCGTACGCATTATTGATGGCAGGCCGGTGAGGCATCCACTTTCAATGCAAGATTGGCGCGGTGCAGGACCTATCACCCAGCAACTTTCGAAAGCCTATAAAACTCTGGCCCAAAACGAGGCAAAGCGTCAAATCTAATGTGGGCATTTTTGTTAACGGCTATCGTGATTGAACTTACACCTGGCCCCAATATGACATGGATTGCGGTGATGGGCGCAACACGCGGCCGCGCTGCAGCGCTGGCCGCAGTTGCAGGAATAGCACTGGGACTAGCACTCGCTGGGTTGATCGCTGCTTTGGGCCTAACAGTTCTATTTGACAAATTCCCCAGCCTTATAACGGCACTGCGTTTGGGTGGAACCCTGTATCTTTTCTATCTAGCCTATGACACTTGGCTTGATTCCGAAAAAATGGAAGCCATCGCCACAAAACCAAACGTCGCTTTTTTCAGCCAAGGCTTCATTTCAAATGCGCTAAACCCTAAGGCTTATCTTTTCTATGCGGCAATTCTTCCGCAGTTTGTCGTGATCTCGGATCATCCCAATCAACAGCTTGCTATGCTCACCACCCTTTATGTTGTGGTGGCCACCTCCATTCATGCAGCCATTGCTCTTTTGGCAGGAAGCATTTCCAATTGGCTGGCCACTTCTCAATGGGCAAAAATCATCCGCCGGCTCCTGGCACTAACAATAGCGCTGGCCGCCATCTGGTTTTTTGTTTCAACGGGAAGTTTGAAATGACCAATCGCCCTCCGTTCAATATCGCCATGTGGTCTGGCCCGCGCAACATCTCCACGGCCATGATGTATGCCTTTGGAAATCGTTCCGATTGCGTGGCATGGGACGAACCGTTTTACGGCGCATACTTAAAAACAACAGGCCTTGCTCACCCCATGCGCGAACAGATTCTCGGTGCCATGGAATGCGATTGGAGCAAGGTTGAAACCACCTGTGTGGCGCCCGCTGCCAAACCTATTTTCTATCAAAAGCACATGACCCATCACATGTTGCCGCAGTTTGATCGCGGATTTATTTTAAAACTTCAAAACGCTTTTCTCATTCGTTCACCTGAGAAAGTTCTGGCCAGCTATGCCAAAAAACACGATGAAGTTTCGCTGCACGCGATTGGTTTTTTAGAGCAGGCAGAAATATTCGATCTGGTCGCAAATCACTTAGGCCGCGCGCCGCCAGTTGTTGATGCAGATTTTCATCTTGCAAACCCACGCAAAAGTTTTGAACATCTGTGCCACGCTTTGGGCATATCTTTTCAAGATACGATGTTAAGTTGGCCCAAAGGCCCAAAACCCTTTGACGGCGTGTGGGCAACGCATTGGTATAATGCGGCGTGGAGCTCTACGCAGTTTGATGCACCCATCGCAACAAAAACAGAATTGCCAATGGCCCTGCAAAAAATTGCCGATCAGGCCCTGCCCTATTACGAAAAACTAAAGGCCCACGCACTAAAAGCGTGAGCCTTGAATTCAATTTCGTGTAGGCAGCTTAGCGTGCCATCACAACACCAGCCATCATGGCGGGTGCGGCAACGATCGGCGATTTCACGGCTGGTGTTTCTTTTTCCACCAACATTTCAATTTTGCGCAAATCTGCTTCCGCATCTTTCAAGCGCTCTATCATCGCTTCATGTTGATCGCGCAATTCACCAACCGTTTTCAAGATATTATCACGGCGCGTGCGAACAGATTTGGCGGCCATGGAATAGTTCACATTGTTGGGATCTGTAACGCCAGTTCGTTGTTCTTCGAACTTCACATGGTTATCAAGATCATCATGCTTTCGCATCAAATCTTGAATCATCAAATCCATATCGGCAACTTGTCGGCGACAATCTTCAACCCGAAAACGGTTCAGCCTTAAAAGACTTTCTCTTGAACGCATCATAACCTCACTCAACGCTACTTACTTGGCGAAACATTCGCCTCTTACTCAACTAACGACTCTTTTCACGATTCCCCGAATCAACTAGGTGTTGGAAATCGCTCACTTGCTCTGCATGATGAACGAACGGGTTTAAGACCAAGTAAACTTGCTGTTGTTTGTCGGTGTTTTGTTTAAGTTCAAATCGTTAAAGCAACCAACCACAACATATAGCGGTACTCACTGAAAACCTACCATAGGTAGTGGTGTGTTTATTAAAAATGTGTGTTTTCAGCTTAGGTTTTGTTAACCTTTCTAAGCGTATCTTAATGATCAGGGTTAATTTTTCGTAGTCTGTTCAGCTGCGACGTGAATGAAAGATTCCGCATTGATCGGAATCGAAAGATGAAGGGGATTAAGATGCGGGTATTGTTGATTGAAGACGATACGGCGACAGCACAAAGCATAGAGCTGATGCTGAAGTCAGAAGGCTTCAACGTTTACACCACGGACCTTGGCGAAGAAGGCGTGGATCTGGGAAAGCTTTATGATTACGACATCATTCTGCTTGATCTTAATCTGCCAGATATGTCTGGTTATGAAGTTTTGAAATCTTTGCGGGTTTCTAAAGTGGGCACCCCAATCCTTATTCTTTCAGGCCTTGCTGGCATTGAAGACAAAGTGAAGGGCCTGGGCTTTGGTGCCGATGATTATATGACCAAACCCTTCCACAAGGATGAGCTTGTTGCACGCATTCACGCAGTGGTTCGTCGTTCCAAGGGCCACGCTCAATCGGTTATTCTCACCGGCGAATTGCTGGTCAATCTTGATACAAAAACCGTGGAAGTGGGCGGTCAACGCGTTCACCTCACTGGCAAAGAATATCAAATGCTGGAATTATTGTCCTTACGCAAAGGCACAACGCTCACCAAAGAAATGTTCCTCAACCATCTTTACGGCGGCATGGATGAGCCTGAATTGAAAATCATTGACGTGTTTATCTGTAAGCTGCGCAAGAAATTGGCCAATGCTGCAGAGGGCAAAAATTTCATCGAAACCGTTTGGGGTCGTGGTTATGTGCTGCGCGAAGGCGCACCTTCCATGGGCGGAATGGACGAAGAAGAGATGCTGAAGATCGCCTGATAGAATTGCAGGTAAAGAGCGCGATCCAACCACATTAAACATGCGGTTGATCTTGCTCTAAATTTTAAAGTCCGGTGGAAACACCGGACTTTTTTATTTCAATAATGCTTGACCTGTCCGAAATCCTTATATACGAGTAAATTACTCGGATATAAGGATGGTAGTGATGGTTTTGGATTTTTCATACAAATTGAAGGCGCAAATCGCTTCACTAGCGATCTGTTTTTCCGCTTCGATCGGCTCGGCTGAACCACTCAGTGATATTCAACAGCTTGGCCAAGATCTTTTCAACGACACGTCACTTTCAAATCCGCCCGGCCAATCTTGCGCATCCTGCCATGTGGCAAAGCTTGCTTTCACCGGCAATGCGGGCTCAACGATTCCATCTGTGGCCCAAGGCAGCACAGCGGATAAGCACGGTATCCGCAATGTGCCCACAATTATGTATATGGCCTTCAGCCCGGCCTTCTTCATTGAAAGTAAAAAGAACGAAAAAGGCGAAATGGAATATACCCCCACAGGCGGGCTGTTTTGGGATGGCCGCGCCAACAGTTTGGCTGATCAAGTGCACGGCCCTTTGTTGAATAGCAACGAAATGAACAATGCTGACGCGGCATCAATTGCCACGAAATTGCGTAACGGTGCAAATCTTCAACTTTATCAAAAAGTATTTGGCAAAGGCGCAAGCACCGACGCACAAATTACACTGAACAACATTGCAACTGCTATCGCGGCCTTTGAAAGCAGCACTGAATTTGCACCCTTTTCTTCAAAGTTTGATGATTTTCTGCAAGGCAAAGCGCAATTAAGCACCCAGGAAACGGCTGGATTTGAAATCTTTAAAAATCCAGAAAAAGGCAATTGCATAAGCTGTCATGTGGGCGCTGTGGATTCCAAAAATCCAAAAGACTGGCTGTTTACCGATTTCACTTTTGACAATTTAGGGGTTCCACGAAACTCAGATATTCCCGCCAATGCAAATGCCGCAACGTTTGATGAAGGCCTTTGCCAACGTGATGGTCTGCAAAAGCTTTTACCACAAGGCGCAGACATGGCTTCCTTCTGCGGCGCATTTAAAGTTCCAACCTTGCGAAATATCGCGATCACAGCGCCTTATTTTCACAATGGTAAGTTCAACAATCTGCGCGATGCGGTTGCCTTCTATATCACCCGCGATACCCAGCCAGAGCTATGGTATCCAAAATCTGCCGATGGCACGGTTCAAAAATTTAATGACACAAAGCAAGCTGCAATAGCCAATGTTAACACCAGCGAAGTTCCCTATGATCGCAAACCAGGTGAGCTACCGCGGCTCACTGACACTGAAATAGACTCAATCGTGGCGTTTCTGAAAACGTTGACCGACAAAACTCTGCAATAAAAAGCTCGCCCTCGCCGCCGTTAACCAACTATTAACTCTATCGTAGACTCCGCCACAATCATTGGTTAATTTTTTTAACTATGTTGTACCGGTTTGTTGCGTTTCTGAGTGTGATTTGGATGGTTTTAGCGTTCAGCAAATTTGCTGAGGCTGAACAGTCTGGCAAATTCGCTTTGCCAACCCACAACCAAGCCAGCGCAGACGTTTTTGGCAAAACTCTTCCACCGGTTGGTTATGTTAAGTTTTGCGGCCGTGGCCAAGATGAATGTCGCTTTGCCAACGGTTCAAAGGAAAAAATGAACCTTACCACGGAAAAGTGGACCATGATTGCGCAAGTGAACACCTATGTTCAGACAAAAATTCGCCCGGTGTCAGACATGGAGCTTTACGGCGTTGCCGACTATTGGACCTACCCCACCACGGCTGGCGATTGCGAAGATTTCGCACTGCTCAAAAAGCGTTATCTGGTGGGCATGGGCTTTAACCCCGATGTTTTGTTGATCACCGTTGTATTGGATGAAGCCGGAGAAGGCCACGCCGTGCTGACTGTGGTCACTGATAAAGGTGACTACATTCTCGACAATCGCCGCGACGCGATTTCGCGTTGGGACAACACAGGATACACATTTCTCAAGCGACAATCGCAATACGCAGCAAACGCTTGGGAAAGCCTTCAACCTGCCCGTCAGCCAATGTTGGTCAGCACCAAATCCAACTGAAATTAGGCAAACAAGAAATCATCGGCAACAAGCTGGTTCAGGTGCAAGCCTGTAAAAGTGATGGAGTCATGTCCTGCGTCAACGCTTAAAACGACACCGTTTACAGTGTCTGTGGCATGAGACACAACATCAGCCCAGCTGTGAATATCTGTGCCAATCAATTGCACACGATCAGTGCGGCCAAGGCCAAACCAAAAATCTGTAATTGTGTCATTGCCAAAATCAGCACTGAATTGAAACACGTCAGCGCCTGCTCCGCCTGTCAGCACATCATTTCCAATGCCACCGATCAACATGTCATTGCCACCGCCGCCATTGAGAATGTCATTGCCTGCGCCACCGTTTAAGCGGTTGTCGCCAGCATCGCCCGTAATTTTGTCATTGAAGGCTGAACCCAGCACGTTCTCAATGCCAATGTACGTATCGCCAGTCGCATCAGTTACACCGTTAACAGCAGTATAGCTTCCATCAACTGGTGCTGCGCCATCGCCATTTGCAAGCAAGTCATCGGGGCAACATATTGTGCTGACCACAGGTTGAATGCCATTTTGGCTGGCATCGGCATTTATCGTTCCGCCCGTCAAAAGACTTAAAGTAACGCCTGTATGTGCGTTGGAATAACTTGCCGTATCAACACCATCGCCACCATCAAGCACGTCGGCACCTGATCCACCGATCAGCAAATCAGCGCCTGCACCACCGTGCAATATGTCTTTGCCAGCACCACCGTTTAATGTGTTGTTACCCGCATCGCCCGTTAAAATGTCATCAAACTTAGAGCCCACTAAATTTTCAATGTTCAAAATCGTATCATAGGCCGCTGTTCCGCCTTGACCAATTCCGGTGACAAGATTGGCCACAACCTTGCTCCAAGAGTCGGCATAGCTCAGCGTGTCGATGCCTGTGCCGCCGTCGATATAATCTTTGCCACCACCCGAATAGATAACGTCGTTGCCGCCGCCACCTTCGATATGGTCTGAACCCGCATAACCATAAATAACGTTAGCGTTGTTGTCGCCAATCAGTGTGTCGTTGCCGGTCGAGCCTTTGATATTTTCAATGCTGGTATAAGTGTCGCCCTGGGCCAAACCGCCTTGGCCTATACCTGTCAACAAATTCACGTTTACAGCAACTGTTGAAGCGCGATAATCAATCCAGTCAGAGCCGGAACCGCCGTCATAATGATCACCGCCGCCAGAACCGTTGAAATGATCGTTGCCTGCGCCACCCGACAGATTATTGGACCCGGCATCGCCTGTGACAATATCTGCATAAATTGAGCCGACAACATTTTCAATTGATAGCAGAGTATCAGACTTTCCACCGCATCCGGTTGCTGTTCCGAGACCCAAATTAACCGTCATGCAAGCAGAGCTCGCTGAATAATCAACCGTGTCATTGCCAGCGCCACCGTTTAAAATATCGGTGCCTTTGCTGCCCACAATCACATCATCGCCAGCACCACCATCAATCGTGTTGTTGCCTGCACCGCCTGTCAAAGTGTCATTGAATTTTGAACCGATAAGATTTTCAATCTGCGAAAGCGTATCGCCCTCAGCATCGCCGCCTAAGCCTGTGCCTGTGTTCAAGTTCACAGATACGGCAGCCGAAGATGTCGAATAATCTGCCACGTCAATGCCAGCACCGCCGATTAAGATATCAGCGCCTGTTCCGCCAACCAGAATGTCGTTGCCAGTGCCGCCATCCAACAAATCGTTGCCAGCTCCACCAAGAAGCGTGTCATCACCACTTTCGCCGTAAAGCTTATCGTCGCCGCCGCGGCCATCAAGCAAATCATTGCCATTGCGACCCCAGAAAACGTTTACACCATCTGTGCCCCAGAACTTATCGTCATTGGCACTGCCAACCAGGTTTTCGATGCTGATGAAATGGTCTTCCCAATTGTTGGTGCCCGTGGCCAAATCAATTTCTTGCTTATAGCCGTTGAGAACAGGAACATCGGCATTGAACGTATCAATGCCATCTCCACCATCATATGTGTCGCCATGATAAGACCATTCCACCAAGAAGGTGTCATTGCCATTTCCGCCATACATGAAATCATCATTATGGCCGCCAGTGATTGTGTCATTGCCATCACCGCCGTAAATTTTGTTCACGTTGGCATCGCCGACCAACACGTCGTCAAATTTTGAACCAACAAGATTTTCAATGCTGATCAGTGTGTCGCCTTCAGCATCACCACCGTGGGCCACGCCTGTTTCCAGATTGACATTCACTGCAGCCGAAGACGTTGAATAATCAGCTGTGTCAATACCATCGCCGCCGTTCAGAACATCGGCACCAGCGCCGCCAACAAGCACGTCATCGCCAACACCAGCAATAAGAACATTGTTGCCTGCATCGCCAGTCAAAGTATCGTTAAAGTTTGAACCTGTCAGGTTTTCAATCAAAACCAATGTGTCGCCTTCAGCATCGCCTCCAAGGCCTTGGCCCGTCAAAAGGCTAACGTTCACGCCAGCGGCAGAAGCTGAATAATCCGCGGTGTCGATGCCGTCGCCGCCGTTAAGTGCATCAGCACCTTGGCCGCCAACCAATATGTCATTGCCGTTTTCACCAAACAGCTTGTCATCGCCTGTGCCGCCGTTCAGATAGTCGTTACCAGCGCCTGTCCAGATTGTATCATTGCCTTCATCGCCATAAACCGTGTCGACAACATTTTGCGTTTCCACATTGTCGAAAATATCGTTGCCAGCACCCAAATGATAGGTCATCGCTGTCGCTGCACCGCCAACCTTGTCATCAAAAGCAGAGCCGATGAACGCTTCAAAATTGGCATATGTATCGCCAGTCGCATCACCCGCAATGCCGCCAGCGGCGTGGTTGGCAAATTCATCACCAATGCCATGTTCATCCATCGCAGTGAAAGCCAAAGTAACGCCTGCCTTTGCATTGGCAAATGTAACCGTATCAACGCCAGCTCCGCCATCAAGCTTATCTGTACCTGCACCGCCGGAAATAACATCATCGCCAGCACCACCGTTAATGGCGTTGTTGCCGGCATCGCCCGTCAAGGTATCGTTGAAGGCAGATCCAGTTAAGTTTTCGATTGAAACTAAAGTATCGCCCTCAGCATCACCGCCATGGCCTTGCCCTGTGGCAAGGCTGACGTCAACACCAGCAGAAGACGTTTCATAAGTTGCGGTGTCAATTCCATCACGGCCAATTAATTTATCGGCACCAACCCCACCATCTAAAATATCATTGCCTGTGCCGCCGTCTAATGTGTCGTTGCCGGCATCACCATGGAGCACATCGTCACCGCCGCCGCCATAAATGGAATCATTGCCATTGCCACCTGCAACAATATCATTCCCATCAATATCGTTATGGAAAGGCAAGGTTAAATCAAATGTTGCCTTGCTAACATTTTGTACATCGACCTGATGGGTGTCGACGAAAATTTTGTGTGTACCAATGTTAGGGCTTTCGACAATCGCATCGGTGTGTGCTGGAACAGTAATTTGAATAACCACTGCACCATTGTTGCCTTTGCCCTGAGAAGCAGATTGAAAGGAAATAACTATTGGAGAGTCAGTGGTATTGTTAATTTGCCAAATTGATAGCCCACCGGCAACGCCAAGTGAGGCTAGTGTTGGCTTTGTGGCATTTGAAATTGTTGTATCGGCAAAAAAAGCATAGCCTGTAGCAGACATCGCACTCGCAAAACTTTGCGTTCCGTCTCCATAAATAACATCATCGCCATCACCGCCGCTAATGACGTCATTGCCGCCCAAACCATAAAGAACATCGTTCTTGGAGCTGCCCAAAATTTGGTCTGCGGCAGCTGTTCCAGAAACAGTTCCACCATTGGCTGGTGCATTTATTATCGACATCTAACGACTTCCCTATTTTTTTGTTGGGAAACCGATAGCCTTACAACCCTGCACAACCGCTTACGCGTTGTAGTAAAATTTTATTAAATTCACATTGCTTGATCGGATCGTTAAGAACAGCTTTTTTTAATGCGTAAAAATTGAATTAAGCCGCAGCTGTTTCTTCAAATGGCACTGCAGTGACGGCAACGGTATCGGCAGTTTCCATGACCATGGCAATGTTCAATCCGGCTGCCTGCGCCAAAACACGCGCATAATAGGGTTGGATTAAGCGCGCATCAAACGATGCTTGGTCAGCCGTGCCCGCCAAGGCAGAAGCCAAGCCTTCGTTAATTTTAGCGCGTTCACCTGTCGCCTTCACAGAAAAATTACGCCCCTCAACGGCAACTGTCACCACGCCACCACGCGGGATACCCGCAATTGCCAACAACAACATATTCAAAAGAAGCTTCACTTCTTGCTTTGGGCGGTTTTCACGTGGTGCCAGCCATTCCAGCTTCACTTTTTCTTCACCCACAAAACCGCGCGCCACTTCACCTGCCTCAGTCATATCAATCAAAGAGCCAGCAGACCCCGCAGCACCAAAGGCAATGCGGCAGAATTTCAATTTTGCCGTTGCTGTTTTGGCTGAAGATTTAATCATGTCAAAAGCCGTAGCTTTCATTTCTGCATCCGTTTCCGGGTCGTCCATCAACTCCAATCCATTGGCAATGGCACCAACAGGTGAAATGACGTCATGGCAAACGCGCGAACACAGCAAGGCCGCAAGATCAAGGTCAGAAAGTCGCAAGTGTCCGGTCATGGCAAGCCCCAAAAGTGATTCGTCTAACTTCTCTATAACAAACTTCGCAAAAGTTTTCCTGATTGACGAAACACAGCTTTGCGATGATGAGAGTGTCTATGACTCCTTCATCACAGCTTTTGAATCTCGCCCAAATTGCCCATGATGCGGGCAAAGCGATTATGGAAATATACAACTCGGATTTTAAATCTGAATTGAAATCCGATCAGTCTCCTGTCACCGCCGCAGACGAAGTTGCTGAAGCCATTATATTGAAACGGCTGGGCAATGCATTGCCCGTAATCGCTGAAGAACAAATGGCAGCGGGCAAACGAACTCAAATCGGCCACGCTTTTTATCTGGTGGACCCACTAGACGGCACCAAAGAATTTATCTCGCGCAATGGCGAATTCACCGTGAACATTGGATTGATCGAAAACGGCCATCCCACAATGGGTGTGGTTTATGCCCCAGCTTTGGGTGAACTTTATATTGGTCAAATTGGCGTGGGTGCGTTTCAGACAAAACTTCTTGTTGATCAGCTTTTCAACGCAGCATCGTTCACTGAAATATCAGCGCGCGCCCTGCCCACAACAGGTGCCACAGTTTTGGCAAGCCGTTCGCATTTAGATAAAGACACTGAAAACTTTATTGCTCAAACAAAAGTTGAAAAATTGATTAACGCCGGATCATCGCTCAAATTCTGCCGCATTGCGTCGGGCATGGCCGATCTTTATCCCCGCTTCGGTCGCACGATGGAATGGGACACGGCCGCTGGCCATGCCGTTCTTTGCGCCGCTGGCGGCAGCGTAACCCAACCTACAGACGATGCGTTTTTGTATGGCAAAGTCGATCATTCCTTCGCCAACGGCGCTTTCATTGCACGCGGCAAGCCCTAATATTTGCAATCCATTAACCAAGTTGAAAGCCATCCGTGACAAAACCACGTCTCGGACGGATTTTTGCCCTGTTGGCGCCCTATTCGGCGTTTATATTTCGGGGCTTGTGAATGAGGTAAAATCTATGATTTTTAAAACAATTTCAAAAATTGCATTGGTGCTGGCTTTAGGTGCTGGCGCAGTTCCGGCAATGGCGAAAACGATTTATCCGGGTTCTATTTCCAAGGCACCACAGTCTTCAAACACCTACACGCCCGATGAAATTATTGCCCAAGGCCACCAATTCTTTGGCAAAACATCGCGTGGCATTGCAGAAGCCGTTGAATATGTCTTTCAATCACAAGGTCAGCCAACGGCCTACATCGTGGGCGAAGAGGGTTCTGGCGCATTTATAGGCGGCCTGCGCTATGGCGAAGGCACCATTTATTATAAGAACGGTGTGAAAAAGCACATTTTCTGGCAAGGCCCATCAGTTGGCTTTGACTTTGGCGGCAATGGCTCACGCACTTTAACGCTGGTCTATAATTCGCAATCGCCAGAAGATCTTTATACGCGCTTTGGCGGCGTTGAAGGTTCCGCTTACCTTGTGGGCGGTTTGGGCGTGAATTTTCAACGTAAAGACGATATTACCTTAGCACCCATCCGCACCGGGGTTGGTGCAAGGCTTGGCGCAAATATTGGATATTTGAAATATACGCCGCGCAACACTTGGAATCCGTTCTGACCGAGATATTGTCTGAACGATATCTTCTGAGCGATGGGCATAAATTAATTTCAAAAAATGCCCTTCCACCATCGCAAACCGCGTTGAAATAGGTTAACACCACCAGCCTGGAACACTTCTTGCTTTGCAAAGTTGCAAGAACGTGTGTTGACAAATGTAGGTGGTGTAATGTCTCAAATCGAGACCCTTATGGTTTTAGCGCTGGGTTCGGCCCTAACCTTTGTATTTTTTCTTCTGTTCGGGCGTGTTTTCTGGAACGTTGCCGCCCGTGCGGGCGCAAGGCGGAGCGCAAAACAGGTGCCCGTTGCCATGCTAGAACTGCAGGCTGATCGTGACCGGTTGCGCGCTGAACATGCCGTAATGGCAAGGAAGCTTGAACTTCGATTAGACGACATAAAAGCGCGGATGACAGAGCAAATGGCCGAAGTGTCGCGCAACCGCAATCGCGTTCAATCTTTGCTGCAAGACTTGGAAGGCAAAGATGATGCCTTGAAACAGCGAGAAGATGAATTATCAAGCGTGAAAAATCAACTCGAAGTCTATCAATCAGATTTGGTGGCTTCAAATCAGACCATCGAAAACTTGATGGCAGACGCAGGCCGCAAGGAAGCCGAATTGACCAAACTTCAAGATTCATTCCGGCAACTCAGTATTAATCTGCGTGACAAAAATGCACTGGTTGGCAATTTAAACGAAGAGTTGCGCACCGCATTGAATTTGAAACAACCAACTTCGGTTGTGGTTACACCAACACCGGAAAACCGTTTGATGCAACGCGTGGCCGAACTCACATTAATTTCTGCCGATATGACAAGGCAAACAGAACAGAAAATTGCTCCACCACCTGAAACTGCGGTGGTGGTGGAAACCGAAACACTTCATGCGAATTTGCAAAATCAATTCGATGAAACCGAAGCGAGCGCAAAAGCCATTCAGCGTGAATTAGAAGAACTTGATGCAATGCTGGCCAACAGCACTGGCGCAGACAAAGTTGTGCCAGGCCCTGCCCCAGCGCCCAAGAAATCAGGAGCCATGGCAAATGTTATTTCTTTGGCCCAACGCATCAAGGCGCTTCAGCAGGGCATGAACGATTGATACGAAATGCACTAATTTTAGGCACATCTGGCCAAGCATTTTAGAGGGTGGATTACCACTTGATTTACGCTGGCGAATCTTTCACTTGATAATTCAATCTCGCAATAGCGCAAATCGGCAGGCTTCTTTCACGCATGAACACCATTGAAAAACTTCAAACTGATATCGTTGCAAAACTAAAATATTCCATCGGCAAAGACCAACCGGCAGCTAAGCCCCATGATTGGTTGAACGCAGTTATTTTAACGTTGCGCGACCAGATTATTGATCGCTGGATGGAGTCAACACGCGAAGCCTATAAAGCCCAAGCCAAGCGCGTTTATTATCTTTCACTCGAATTTTTGATCGGTCGATTGCTGCGCGATGCGTTGAGCAACCTCGACATCACCCAAAACTATGAGGCTGCGCTTAAAAATCTTGGTGTTGATCTTAATCTGGCTGAAATGCTGGAGCCTGACGCAGCTTTGGGCAATGGCGGCCTTGGTCGCTTGGCCGCATGTTTCATGGAAAGCATGGCCAGCTTGAACATTCCTGCTTACGGCTATGGAATTCGATATAACAACGGCTTGTTCCGCCAGCTTATTAAAGACGGTTGGCAGGTTGAAGCGCCAGAAGATTGGTTGGTGAACGGCAACCCATGGGAATTTGCCAGACGTGAAGCCGCCTATAAAATTCAGTTCGGCGGCGTGGCCACCGCTGAAAAAGATGCAGATGGAATGCCCCATGGAAAGTGGCAGCCCGATGAAGTGATGCTGGCAACAGCCTTTGATGTGCCCATGGTGGGCTGGCGCGCCAAACGTGTGAATACGCTGCGCCTGTGGTCGGCACGCCCGGTTGATCCTCTGCAACTCGAACAATTTAATCGCGGCGATTTTGCTGGCGCCCTTTCAGGGCAGACCCGCGCCGAAACCATTACGCGCGTACTTTATCCATCGGACTCAACACCCGCGGGCCAAGAACTGCGTTTGCGCCAAGAATATTTCTTCTCGTCAGCATCATTGCAAGACATCATCCGACGCCATTTACAACAATATCCAGATGTATTGAACCTGACAGAAAAAGCTGCGGTTCAAATTAATGATTCACATCCTGCCATTGCCATTGCCGAATTGATGCGCCTTTTGGTGGATGATCATAAAGTGGCATGGAGCAAAGCTTGGGAAATTACCCAAGGTGTAATGAGCTATACAAACCACACGCTGCTTTCTGAAGCTTTGGAAAGTTGGCCGTTGCAATTATTTGAACGCATGTTGCCGCGCCACTTGCAAATCATTTATGCCATCAATGATCAGATGATTGTTCGTGCCCGCAACATGATGGGTTCGACGCCCGAATATGTGGCTTCAGTTTCATTGATTGATGAACACGGCGCAAAACGTGTGCGCATGGCACAATTGGCTTTTGCGGGTTCACACAGCGTGAACGGGGTTTCGGCTCTGCATACCGAACTGATGAAGAAAAACGTGTTTAAAGATTTGCACGCGCTTTATCCAAACCGCATCAACAACAAAACCAACGGCATTACGCCACGTCGCTGGTTGCGCGGCGTTAACCCCGAACTTTCAAAACTGTTAACGCAGGCAGCAGGGCCAGAGTCTCTTGATAATGCTGAACTGCTGTCCCGGGCTGGTCCCAAATCGGGCGAGGCAGCTTTTATGAAAAAGTTTGCTGACATCAAATTGAATAATAAAAAAACACTCGCTGCACTGATTAAAAAAACCAACGATATTGATGTTGATCCAACCGCCATGTTCGATGTGCATGTGAAGCGGTTGCATGAATATAAACGCCAGCTTTTGAATATTTTGGAAACGATTTCGCTTTATCAAATTATGAAAGCAAATCCCGGCACGAAATTTGCGCCGCGGGTTAAAATATTTGCGGGCAAAGCAGCGGCATCTTACTTCCAAGCAAAACTGATTATTAAATTGATCAACGATGTGGCCAGTGTGGTGAACAACGACGCCAGCATAAAAGGCGCATTGAAAGTTGTTTTCATGGCAAACTATAACGTCAGCTTGGCTGAGGTGATTGTGCCTGCCACTGATCTTTCTGAACAAATTTCAACTGCGGGCATGGAAGCTTCTGGCACCGGCAATATGAAGTTCGCGTTGAATGGTGCGCTGACGATTGGAACATTGGATGGTGCCAATGTTGAAATGCGCGAACACGTGGGTGCCGACAACATATTCATTTTTGGTTTAACAGCAGATGAAGTTGAGGCACGCCGCACCAAGGGCATTGATGGCCGTGCAATTGTTGATAGTTCCACAAAACTAAAAGCCGTTTTGCAGTCTTTATCATTGGGTGAATTCAGCGATGGTGATGTTAATCTTTATCGTCCGATTGTAGATTCAATTTACAACGGCGATTGGTTCATGGTGGGTTCTGACTTTGACAGCTATGCTGCAACGCAGCGCAAGGTTGATGCATTGTGGGCTATGCAAAGGGACTGGACGCATCAAGCGATTCAGAATAGCGTTCACATGGGCTGGTTCTCATCAGACCGTACGATACGTGAATATGCGCGTGATATTTGGAAAGTGCCTGCGGGCTAAAGGTTGAACGGAAATGGCCGAACCGAAGTGGAAAACGAGCGGCCCCGAAATCGAAGCCATTGTAAATGGCAGGCATGATAACCCATTTTCTGTTTTGGGTTTGCATCCGGTGGGCAAATCATTTGTGGCACGCGCCTTTATTCCAGGTGCTGAAACTGTTCAGGCGCAATCACAAGATGGCAAGCCTTTGGGCGAACTTACACGCGTGCACAAAGCGGGCTTTTTTGAAGGCAAAGTAAAAGCTTCCCAGCAACAAACCATTCAATATCAATGTGCCAATTCTACGGGCTCGTGGACGGTGCTTGATGCTTATTCAATTGGGCCGGTGCTCGGCCCCCAAGATGATTATTTTATGGCCGAGGGCAATCACCTTAAGCTTTATGATAAGTTGGGTGCACATCCTTTAACGATGGATGGCGTTGCGGGTGTTCATTTTGCAGTGTGGGCACCAAATGCAAAACGCGTTTCGGTGGTGGGTGATTTTAACCAATGGGATGGCCGCCTACACGTCATGCGCAAACGCATGGACGTTGGTGTGTGGGAAATTTTCGTGCCAGGCGCCAAGTTGGGCCAAGGTTATAAATATGAAATTATCGACGTTCACGATGGCCTTCATCTGAAGTCCGATCCCTATGGTTTTGCCGCAGAACTGCGCCCCAACACGGCCTCTCGTATCACCCGCACCGATCATTTTAAGTGGACAGATACTGACTATTTAAAAGCCCGTGTGGCGCCAGACAAACGCCGCGTGCCCATCAGCATTTATGAAGTGCACTTAGGCTCTTGGCGCAAAAATGAAGGCGACAAGTTCTTAACCTATGCCGAGCTGGCTGACCAGCTTGTAGCCTATGTCAAAGATATGGGCTTCACCCACATCGAATTGTTGCCCGTAAGCGAACATCCTTATGATCCGTCTTGGGGCTATCAACCCACAGGCTTGTTTGCGCCAACATCACGTTTTGGCGACCCGGAAGGATTTGCTGATTTTGTTGATAAAGCCCACGCCACAGGCATAGGCATTATTTTAGATTGGGTGCCAGCGCATTTTCCAACAGATCAACACGGCCTTTCAAACTTTGATGGCACAGCACTTTATGAACATGCTGATCCGCGCCAAGGTTTCCACCCCGATTGGAACACCGCGATCTATAATTTCGGCCGCAAAGAAGTGCAAAGTTTTCTGTTGAACAATGCATTGTTCTGGCTTGAACGTTATCATTTAGATGGTTTGCGCGTGGATGCCGTAGCTTCGATGTTATATTTGGATTACAGCCGCAAAGAAGGCGAATGGATCCCCAACCAATTTGGTGGCCGTGAAAATTTGGAAGCCATTGCCTTCCTTCAACGCATGAACCACGAAACCTATGGCCAACATCCCGGCATTATGACCATCGCCGAAGAGTCGACAGCTTTCCCAGGCGTTTCAAAACCAACAAGTGTTGGCGGCCTTGGCTTTGGTTTCAAATGGAACATGGGCTTCATGCACGACACGTTGCAATATATGCAGCGTGAGGGAGTTTATCGCAAACACCACCACAATGATCTGACGTTTGGTTTGCTTTACGCCTTCACCGAAAATTTCGTTTTGCCGCTTTCACATGATGAAGTGGTGCATGGAAAAGGCTCACTGCTGGCAAAAATGTCGGGCGATGATTGGCAGAAATTTGCAACCTTGCGCGCGTATTTGGCCTTTATGTGGGCCTATCCTGGAAAGAAGCTTTTGTTCATGGGCCAAGAAATGGCACCATGGACAGAATGGAACCACACGCAATCGCTTGATTGGAATTTGTTGCAGCATGGCCCGCATAAAGGCATGCAAACCATGTTGCGTGATTTAAACCATCTCTATCAATCTTCCCCAGCTCTTTATGCGCGTGATTGTGAGCCAGAGGGTTTTGAATGGCTGATTGGTGATGATGCTGAAAACTCGGTCTTTGCTTGGGCGCGCCATTCAGGCGATGGCCAAAGCCCCGTAGTGGCGATTTCAAATTTCACATCTGTCGTGCGCGAAAATTATCGCCTGCCCTTGCCAAAGCATGGAACTTGGTGTGAAGTCTTTAACAGCGACGCTGAAACTTACTGGGGAACAGGCAAAGGAAATCAGGGAAAAATTGAAGGCACAAAAGAACCTTCGCACGGAAAACCTGCATCTGCTTTGATAACACTTCCACCCTTGGCCACAGTGATGTTCAGATTTGAAAAATAATAAACGTCCGGGAGTGTTGTTATGAGTGAACAGAAGAAGTCAGGCCCACTGGCCAGAGATACAATGGCTTATGTTTTGGCCGGAGGCCGCGGCAGCCGCCTGATGGAATTAACTGACAGACGTGCTAAACCAGCCGTGCCTTTTGGTGGCAAATCGCGCATTATCGATTTTGCACTTTCTAATGCGATGAACTCAGGCATTCGGCGCATCGGTGTTGCCACTCAATATAAAGCCCATAGTTTAATTCGCCATTTGACCCGCGGTTGGAACTTCTTTCGCACAGAGCGTAATGAAAGTTTTGATATTCTCCCCGCAAGCCAACGCGTTTCTGAAGATCAATGGTATGCTGGAACCGCAGATGCGGTTTATCAAAACCTGGATATCATCGAGACTTATAATGTTAAATATATCGTCATCCTTGCTGGCGATCACATTTATAAGCAAGACTATGAACCAATGTTGCAA
>JAYWFC010000124.1:0-25672 GCA_043778995.1 Aestuariivirga sp. | reverse complement strand
GCTGGCACAATGTGGCGCAACCACATTTTTGATTGGCGAAAGTTTGATGCGCCAGCATGATGTGGAAGCCGCAACAAAAGCAATTTTGGCCGCTGCATGAGCAAGCTTTCCCACATCGACGACAAGGGCCAAGCGCATATGGTCGATGTGTCAGATAAAGCCATCACCACGCGCGTTGCCGTGGCGCGCGCGCGCGTTCACATGTTGGCCAGCACGCTTGAACTTATTCAAGCCGGCAGCGCCGCCAAGGGCGATGTTTTGGCCACGGCGCGGATTGCTGGCATTCAAGCCGCTAAAAAAACCTCTGACCTTATTCCGCTTTGCCACCCGCTGATGATCAGCAAGGTGACAATCGACTTTGAATTTGGCCAAACCCATATCGACGTGGAAGTCATGGTGAAAGTGGAAGGTAAAACCGGCGTTGAGATGGAGGCGATGACAGCCTGTTCCATTGCATGCCTTACACTCTATGACATGGTGAAGGCGGTTGATCGTGGCATTGTTATTTCAGATTTAAAGCTGATTGAAAAATCAGGCGGCAAATCTGGTACTTTCAAGGCTGAATAAATGGCCTTGCTGCCCGTTGAAGACGCTTTAGGCCGCATCTTAAAAACCGATGTTGTGTTGCCTCAAGAAACAGTTGCGCTGGAAAAGGCTTTGGGCCGGGTTACTTCACAACCCGTTCTGGCAAAGCGCGATCAACCGCCGTTTGATGCTTCTGCCATGGATGGTTATGCCATTCAGCATGAAGGCCAGCTTGCGACTTTAAAGGTGATTGGTGTTGCTGCGGCGGGCCATGCCTTCAAGAGCACATTAAAGGCGGGCCAAGCTGTTCGCATTTTTACAGGTGCGCCTGTCCCTAAAGGGGCGGACACAGTTGTTATTCAGGAAAATGTTTCGGCAAGTGGCGACACAATTACCATTGGTGAATATCCAGCGCTTGGCCGCAACATGAGGCCGCGCGGTTTAGATTTTTCCAAGGGTGCCGTTTTGGTGCCCGCCAACACCAAGCTTAATGCGCGTGATATTGGGCTTGCGGCTTCGGGCAACACTGCATTCATCCGTGTACGGAGAAAGCCTATTGTTGCGGTTCTGACAACGGGTGATGAATTGGTTTTGCCGGCAGCGAAGGTGCGGGCTGATCAAATTACATCATCCAACAATCATGCGCTTATGGCCTTTGCGGAAAGCTTAGGCGCAGACGTTATTAACCTTGGAATTATCCCGGACAATTTGAAGGCCATTACAGCGGCCATCAAAAAAACCAGGGCGGCGGATATATTAATCACCACGGGCGGTGCTTCGGTGGGCGACCATGATTTTGTTCAAGAGGCTTTTGGCAAGGCGGGCGTTAACATCGATTTTTGGAAAATTGCCATGCGGCCGGGCAAACCTTTCATGTTTGGCACCAAGGGCAAATTGCGTGTGTTGGGCCTGCCCGGCAACCCAGTTGCGGCTTTGGTTTGTGCGCAATTGTTTCTCAAGCCGCTGATTGCAGCCATGTTGAATTTGAAGGTTGAAGCGCCCGCGTGCACCGCAATTTTAACTGCAGGTTTGGCCGCCAATGACCAACGGCAAGATTATTTGCGGGCAACATTGCTTGTGGCATCAGATGGCTCACGCCGTGTCGCTGCCGCGCCAAAACAAGATTCTTCGATGCAGCGGATTATGCGAGAGGCGCAGTGTTTGATTGTTCGCAAACCATTTGCAGCGGCGGCCAAGCCTGGTGATGTGGTTGATATTCTGTTGCTGGATTGTGGCTCATAAGGAAAACACTTGCGGAACTTTTAAGGAACAGTTATGTTTGTTTCGCAATTGTTCTGATTCACGAGGTAATCCATGCTCACACGTAAACAACTTGAACTTCTGTTGTTCATCAATGAACGCTTGAAGGAAGAAGGTGTGCCGCCATCATTTGAAGAAATGAAAGGTGCTTTAAACCTTCAGTCCAAATCTGGCGTGCATCGCTTGATCGTGGCCCTTGAAGAACGCGGCTTTTTAAAGCGCATGCCAAACCGGGCGCGGGCTTTGGAAGTTTTGAAACTGCCTGAGTCTCACACGCCAAGCTTGGTCAAAAAAGGCTTCACACCCAATGTTATTGAAGGATCGCTTGGCCGCGCCAAGCCTGGGCCTTCTGCCAATAATGATGGCGGTTCACGCGCCACGTCCATTCCCATGATGGGGCGTATTGCGGCGGGTGTTCCCATCTCAGCCATTCAAGACCACACTGCCAATATTATGGTTCCACCTGAAATGTTGGGTGGCGGAGAGCATTTTGCCCTTGAGGTGAAGGGCGATTCGATGATTGAGGCTGGCATTTTTGAAGGTGACACTGTGGTTATCCGCAGGGGCGACACCGCCAACAATGGCGACATTATTGTAGCCTTGGTGGATGATGAAGAAGCAACCTTAAAGCGTTTGCGCCGCAAGGGGGTTTCAGTTGCTCTTGAAGCCGCCAACCCGGCCTATGAAACGCGCATTTTTGGCACTGACAGGGTGAAGGTGCAAGGTCGCTTGGTTGGGCTTTTAAGGAAGTATTGATGAGGGCTGTACCACAGTTCTTTAAAGCCGTCATTCCCGCGCAGGCGGGGATGACATTATGAGATTTTGAATTCGATACTCAATTTTCTCCATCGGCGGGCTTGACCCGCCGATTCGGTTTTTCATCACATTTGCTGGTTGTTTTCTGGGTGGACGGGGCAAGGCCGCCCAAGGAGACTTGGTGTTGGATCAATTGAAAGAGACTGTCATGGCAGGTCGATAAATCAACCGCTGGCGGGTTTTCTGAGCAGCAACAATGCGCCACCTGCCAATAATCCAACGGCACCCACGGCACCAATAACCCCGATCGTGCCCATGCTGCCAGCGCCTGCACTTTCAACAACGGCTGGTGTGGGTGCAATCATCGGTGGCGGGTCTGGTAATGTGGGCGGCGCTTCGGCAATTTTTTCTGCAGGTGCGCAAGGTGGTTCAAATGGAACCACGTAAATCTGTTTGCCCATCAGGGGCACGTCACACCCGCCGGGAAAAGATAGCAAGGCGCGGCTATTTTCTCCGATTAAAATTTTGTCGCCAGCGTGAACTGCAGCAGCTGACACGAAGCCATGGCCAGAATTCACCAAAACTTTGCCTTTTATCAAATGCAATTCAGAAAAATCTTCTGAAGCTTGAGCCGCAGAAAAGCTAAACAAAGTGAGCAGCGACAAGCCCACGCGTAGAAATGACTTCATATATCGACCCCGTAGTTAACGCTTAGGTTGCGTGAAAGTTAACGATTTGTCAACGCAGGGGGTAGCGCGACCTCGACAGCAGAAAGGCCGCAATGTTTGCGGCCTTTCTTTATTTCGGAAGCACCGGAACTGATTTAGTTGCGGGCTTTGTCGACCAATTTGTTTTTGCCGATCCATGGCATCATGGCGCGGAGTTTTTCACCCACGGCTTCAATTTGGTGTTTGTCGTTGTTGCGACGAATGCCTTTAAAGCGGGCAGCACCAGCGCGATACTCCTGCATCCATTCGGATGTAAATTTGCCTGATTGAATATCAGCCAATACGCGCTTCATTTCTTTTTTGGTTTCATCGGTAATGATGCGCGGGCCAGAAACATATTCGCCCCATTCGGCTGTATTTGAAATTGAATAGTTCATGTTTGCAATGCCGCCTTCATAGATCAGATCAACGATCAACTTCACTTCGTGCAGGCATTCGAAATAGGCCATTTCTGGGGCATAGCCAGCTTCAACCAAAGTTTCAAAGCCAGCGCGGATCAACTCCACCAAGCCGCCGCACAGAACCACTTGTTCGCCGAACAAATCGGTTTCACATTCTTCGCGGAAATTGGTTTCGATAACGCCCGAACGACCGCCACCCACGCCGCAAGCATAGGACAAGGCCAAATCATGGGCATAGCCCGAAGCATCTTGATGAACAGCGATAAGGCAAGGAACGCCGCCACCTTTTTGATATTCGCCACGCACGGTGTGGCCGGGGCCCTTTGGTGCAATCATAATCACGTCTAAGGTTTTCTTCGGTTCAATCAAACCAAAGTGTACGTTCAGGCCGTGGGCAAAGGCGATGGCAGCACCATCACGAATGTTGGGGGCAATGTCGGCTTTGTAAATATCGGCCTGCAATTCATCGGGTGTTGCCATCATCAACAGGTCGCCCCATTTGGCGGCATCAGCCACTGTCATAACTTTCAAGCCATCTGCTTCGGCTTTTTTGATCGTTGGCGAACCGGCTTTCAATGCGATGACCAATTCCTTGGCGCCTGAATCTTTCAAGTTCAAAGCATGGGCGCGGCCTTGGCTGCCGTAGCCCACGATAACCACTTTTTTGCCCTTGATCAGATTAACGTCTGCATCACGATCATAAAATACGCGCATTGTCTAAAGTTCCTTGTTGAAATCTGGCGCTGGGATTAGCGGCTGGGCGAAATTAAGGCAAGCGTCTTTGAGTGAAGGCCCAAATGACCAGAAACAATGTTTGCCAATAATTTTTGAATTGGCGGCAAACGCGCGGCAATGGGAACGAGATAATCACGCATCATGGGTAAAAGAGAAGAGTCTGATTGATAGAATGGTGTAAACGCGAAAGACAAAGCCTGATAGAGTTTGATGTGCCCGCGCCGCTCAGCGGCATAGGCCGCCAGCGCAGTTTCAATGTTTGAATTTGCTTCAAGCGCGTGGGTTAAAACCGCAACATCCATCAGCGCCATGTTGGCACCCTGCCCCAATTGCGGGCTGGTGGAATGGGCACTGTCGCCGATGAAAACAAGGTTTTGACCATAGGGCAAAGGCAAAGTGTGATGATGGTAGCTTGCCATGGTCAATTGGTTTGGGTCGGTGATTGCATCCAAAATTTCAGCCGTTTCGGGCCAAAGGGTTTGAACGCGGTTCTTCCACACTTTAAGGCCTGCGCGCTGCCAGGTTTTATATTCAGCTGTTTTCAAACTCCAGAAAAATGCGGTTTGCTGGTGGCCAGTTTCGGTTTGGCGTCCGATGGGCAAAACACCCGCCATAATCGCTGCGCGTTCATAACGCTGTTCCAACGCGTTTTCATCAAAAGGTGCTCCGGGCCAAGGCAAGCTTGCCCAAATTGCGCCATAGGGCATTTTGCGGCGAACATCGGGTGCCGAAGCCCAAGGAATGAGTGGTGAACGTGAGCCCAGCGCGTCAATTATAAGATCAAATGGGCCGAGCCTTCGCCCTTCATCTGTTGTGATATATTTGTTTTCTAAAGCTATGATTTTATGAGATGTATTGACGCGTTGGCCTTGTGCCACAACACAATCATGCAGCACATTGAACAGGCCTGCGCGATGCACCGCAAGCCCATGCAAATTTCCTAGTGCTGCATATTGTACATCAAGCACCACGCGGTTTTCTGCCTTGCCGAAAAGCCGATCTATCCGCGCGCCCAAATTTCGTATGCGAGACCCAAGGCCCAGCCAATCTAATACGGCCAGACCGGTTGGTTGCAAAATAAGGCCCGACCCGAGTGGCATGGGCTTTTCAAATTGATCAAAAATGTGGATGTCATGATTGGCGCGATGCAAAGCAATGGCCGCAGCCAGACCAGCTGGCCCTGCCCCACAAATGGCAATTTTCAACCCCTGCAAAATCTATACATCGCCTATCGCTTGGCGAAACAGCCGCACGGTTTCAGCCAAACCCAGTTCCATTGCAGCGCTTATAATGGCGTGGCCGATGGACACTTCCTTCAGGTTCGGCAAGGCCGCCACCAACGGGGGCAGGTTTTGGCGGGTGAGATCATGGCCGGCGTTCAGGTCTAATCCGGCACTGGCGGCAGACTTGCCCGTTGCCACAACTTTTGCAAATTCTGCTTTTGTGATGTGTGAATCAGTGGCGCCGCCATAGGGGCCGGTGAAAATTTCAATGCGGTCTGCACCAACGGCCTTTGCCAAGGCTGGCAAAGCGGGGTTGGCATCGACAAACAAGGCCACGCGCATGTTTTGCTTTTTGAGACGCTGTACAATGGGCAGCAAAAAATCGGTCTGTTTTGCCATGTCCCAGCCATGATCAGACGTGCCCTGCCCCGGCAAATCTGGCACCAGTGTTACTTGGTCTGGCGTGTTGGCTTCACACAATTGCAGGAACTTTTCATCGGGAAAGCCTTCAATGTTATATTCAGCTTGGGGAAATTCATTGCGGATTAAGGCGCACAGCATGGGCACATCAGCATATCTGATGTGGCGCTCATCGGGCCTTGGGTGAACTGTAAGGCCCGCTGCACCTGCCTGCAAAGCAATGCGCCCTAGGTGCACCAAATCTGGCCAAGGCACGCTGCGCCTGTTGCGCAGATAGGCGATAGCATTGACATTGACAGACAACTTACAGGCCATAACTCCACCCTTTCCGAGCGTTGTTATGACATGAATTTCAGCCTGCGCCATGTGCCAGTTTTGCGCATAACAAGTGATACAAAGGCGGCCAGAGACTGCAATCCTGAATAGCTAGGCCGGGCTGTTAATTAAGTTTAAGGTTGTTTTCGGGGGTAACAAAAATCGAAGGAAACAATAATGAATAATCTCGGAAGAAATTATGTATTGATTGGCCTCGTTTGGCTTATTTGCGGCATGGCGTTTGGTATTTGGATGGGAATTACCAATCACCTCAACTTTGCAAACTCTCATGCTCACGCCAATTTGGTGGGATTTGTGGCTTCAGTGCTTTTTGGCTTGTTGCATGTCAACTTTCCAAATCTGAAGGATTCTCGAATTGCGTTGCCGCAATTTGCAATCTACGAAATTGGGGCTTTGTTGCTTGTTCTCGGCAAAGCTCAAGTGGACAATGGCGGCGACAGCACTCTGGTAAAAGTCGGCGCACTTGTCGTTATCATTGGTGCGGCATTGATGCTTTATTTATTTGCAAAAAAGACGGCCTGACGCGCTTAAATCTTGTGACTAGGGCGTTGTGAGATCGGTGGACGATGCGATTTTTTTGCGTCGTCTTTCCAAAAGCCACACGGCGGCCACGGCCACTTCGTATAGACCAAATAGCGGTATGCACATGGCCAGCATGGAGATGGGGTCTGGCGGGGTGATGACGGCTGCGACGGCTGCAACACCCACAACAGCAAAGCGGCGGCCTTTGGTGAGCATGGAGTGGGTTACAATGCCAATGTGACCCAGCAGCGTTAAAACCACCGGCAATTGGAAGGTGAGGCCAAAGGCCAACATGAGCGCCATGACGAAATCCAGATAGGCTTCAATATCTGGCATCAATGTGATGCTGGCACCCTCGCCTGCATCATTGGCACCCGCTGCAAGTGCAAAGAAAAACTTGATGGCAACAGGCAGCAACATGAAATAAACCAGTGCTGCACCCATGACGAAGAAGAAGGGCGTGGCCACCAGATAGGGCGCCAAGGCTTGGCGTTCGTGCTTGTAAAGACCGGGGGCCAGAAATTTATAGATTTGCGTGGCGATCAACGGAAAGGCCACGAACAGGCCGCCAAACATCGCGATTTTCAGTTTGACGAGAAATACACCCAGCAACTTGATTGAAATGAGGCTGACATCTTTTCCAGTGCCCCATTTGAAGGGCATGATCAAATAATGAAGTATGGCACCGGAAAAATAAAAGCTGACGATAAAGGCAACCACAAAACCGACTACCGAATAGATCAGGCGTTGGCGCAGCTCCATCAAGTGATCGAGCAGCGGGGCCTCAGACTGGTCGATATCTTCCTGGCTCATGCGGCAGGCTCAACCAGCCCACGGCCGGCAACACGTGTTTCACCGCCTGGTGTTTCAGCCCCAAAAAAGCGATTGAAATCATTATGCGCCGCTGTTGAAACCATGGGCGATGGAGACTTCGACAAATCTGGCGGCATTTTCATATCAGCGTCAATTCCAGATTTCAGATTTTGAAAATCTTTTTTAATATCGTCCATGCCCGCTTCGCGCATGGCGCTATCCACGTGGCCCTGGAATTCGCGGCCCATGCCGCGCACCTTGTTCATAAACTGGCCAACACGGCGTAGAACAACGGGCAAGTCTTTTGGCCCAATGACAATGACCGCAAGGATCACAATCACCAGCATGTGAGAATAGCTTAAACCGAAATCAAACATGGGATGATCTAAACCAAGTGCAATTAAGCCTTGGTTTTTTCTTTCACCTTGGTAACGGCAACTTCTGGGGCTGTTTCCAAAGTTTTTGCATCTTCAGGATCATCCGCCAAGCCTTTTTTGAAGCTTTTAATGCCCTTAGCCACATCGCCCATCATATCAGATACTTTGAACTTGCCGCCAAACACCACCAGCAAAAGTGCTGCAAGAATTGCCAAATGCCAAATTGAAAACGAACCCATCACTCAAACTCCTCAGATATGATATGAGTGTAGTATAGGCATGACTGAGGTGTTTTTAAAGGCCAAAACGCCACATCTGGCTTTATCTTGATGCAAGAAGGAATTGACGCTCCTTTATGCGGCCAGGTTGACTCGGTTGCGGCCTTCGCGCTTGGCGGCATAAAGTGCTGTGTCTGCCCGATCAATCAACAATGTTGGCGTGTCGTCCACGCCACCAATGGCTGCAACGCCAATTGATATTGTAACTGAAATGGCGGTGCTAGGCTTTACGGCAAAGTTTTTGCCTGCAACAGCTTTGCGCAAGCGTTCAGCAATCACTGTGGCTGCAATCAGATCAGTGCCGGGCAGTACCAAAACAAATTCTTCGCCGCCCGTGCGACAACATAAATCGATGCTGCGCGTGGTGTTGCGAATACGATCTGCCAGTTCCTGCAAAACCTTATCACCTGAAAAATGGCCATGCGAATCGTTGATCGCTTTGAAAAAGTCCACATCAATTGCCAACACGCTGAGCGCTTTGCCGCGATTAACGTGGTGCTCTAATAAATGGCCAAGATGGGTTTCAAGATAGCGGCGATTATAAAGCCCGGTGAGTGAATCGGTGACAGCAAGTTCAATCGATGCCTTCACATTCATGCGCAACTGTTCAGTATAACGCCAGCGCCGCACTTGCGTGTTCGCACGGGCCAGAAGTTCTTGGCGATCAACCGGGCGCATCAAATAGTCGTTCACGCCCATATCAAGGGCACGCAGAAGCAGTTGTTGGTCAGTCGGATCTACAATCACCAAAATGGGCGTTTGGCGCGTGGCTTCAAGCGAACGAAATTGTGAAACAAGGCGCAAACCATCGTAGGTTTCGCTTCCAAGATTAACGATCAAAAGCTCAAAAGGAATGGTGGCAGATGTTGCAATCTCAATGGCCTTGATGGGATCTGAGGCCACTTGCGTGGTATGATGACCTTGAAGTGCTGCCGTGATGCGTTCAATGGAAGAGTCTCGATGATCAACCAACAACACATTGCCCGGGCCTTGTACCAAGCCCAGATCTGATTTCAGCAACAGACCCATAGTTCCGTTTGACTCGGCGCGAATGCGCAATTCATCGGTGAGCATTTTTAAACGCACAAGTGATTTTACGCGGCAGAACAGTGAGATGTCATTGACAGGCTTGGTCAGAAAATCATCCGCACCTGCCTGCAATCCGCGCAGGCGATCTTCGGGTTGATCGAGTGCTGTGACCATAACAACTGGAATGTGTTGGGTTGAGGGATTAGACTTTATGCGTTTGCACACTTCAACGCCATCAATGCCAGGCATCATTACATCTAACAGCACGATATCTGGTTTGGTTCTTTGAATGGCATCCAAAGCATCCAGCCCGTTCATTGCTGTGACAACTTCAAAATATTCAGCCGTTAGCTTGGCTTCGAGAAGCCTTACATTTGCCAGAATATCATCAACAACAAGAACGCGTGCAGTCATGATTATTTCTTCAGAAATCCATCGATGGTTTTAAGGAAGCTCACCACAGATATGGGTTTTGAGATATAGGCTTCACAGCCCCCCTCTCTGATTTTTTGTTCATCACCCTTCATTGCAAAGGCTGTGACGGCAATCACGGGGATGCGTTTCAATTCATCATCTTCTTTGAGCCACTTCGTCACTTCAATGCCAGAAACTTCGGGCAATTGAATATCCATCAAAATTAAATCTGGCATGTGTTTGCGGGCCAGTTCTAATGCGGAAAGGCCATCTCTGGTTTGCACCACACGGTAATCATGGGCTTCAAGCAAATCGTTGAAAAGCTTCATGTTCAGTTCATTGTCTTCAACAACCAGAATTGTTTTTTGCATTGGTGGTGCTGCTCCCACAGGCAATTGCCCTGTTTCAGTTAAAAAACCCGAATGTTCCATTTCAAATCCTGATCAAGAGCCCAATTTGAAGCCTTGCCGGAATATGGTTCATTGACGTAACTAAGGTGTTAAGCGTTAATAAATAAGATTATTTAATACCCCGAATGGTTAATAGCATGCGCCCTCAGCCAAAATTTGCCAATAATCCCACGAATGACGATTTGCCGCTTCTATTTTTCGCGTTTTTGATGGCGGATGATGATCGGCGCGATCAATTTATGGCCGCAAGCGGTTTGGCGGTGAATGAATTGGGCGATCGACTGGTGGAAACCCATTTCAAAAGTTTTTTGCTCGATTACGCCCTTTCAGACGAGAAATTGATTGTGGATTTTTCATCTGAACACAGCGTAGACCCGCTGATATTTTTGAAGGCGCGCCAAAAATTGCCGGGCGCAGAATTTGACATGTGAATGAACTGGTGATGGGTGCTGGCCCCACATTAAACGGCTTTTGTCGTGATTGCATGACAAGCTTAGCGCCAGATGCAACACGGTGCATAGTTTGCAAAAGCCCACGGGTTTTGCAGCACCCAGAATTGAATAATCTGGCCATTGCACATTTAGACTGTGATGCATTTTATGCATCGGTTGAAAAGCGTGATGACCCAAGTTTGCAAGACAAGCCTGTGATCATTGGTGGGGGAAAGCGTGGCGTTGTTTCCACTGCTTGTTATATAGCGCGCATCAGTGGCGTGCGCTCTGCCATGCCCATGTTTCAAGCGTTAAAGCTGTGCCCCGATGCTGTGGTGGTAAGGCCCAACCTGGCCAAATATGTTGCCGTTGCCAAAGATGTGCGCCGCTTAATGGATGAATTAACGCCTTTGGTGCAGCCCGTTTCGATTGATGAAGCTTTTCTGGATTTGACCGGCACAGAGCGTTTGCACGGGGCCAGCCCCGCCATGTCTTTGGCCAAACTGGCACGAAAAATTCAAACTGAGATTGGCATTGGAGTTTCGGTTGGGCTTTCGCATAATAAATTTTTGGCCAAAATGGCTTCAGATTTGCAAAAACCTCATGGGTTTTCAGTAATCGGCAAACATGAAACATTAGAATTTCTGGCGGCAAGGTCTGTTGGCGCCATTTGGGGTGTGGGCAAAGCCACACAAGCACTTTTGGCCAAACGCGGTGTTACAACAATCGCGCAGCTTCAGCAGATGGATAAAAATGAATTGCTGAAACTGTTCGGCAATATGGGAACAAGGCTTTATCATTTAAGCCGGGGGGAAGATCATCGCAGTGTTTCGATTGTTGATGAAACGCTGTCGGTGAGCGCTGAAAACACTTTTTTTGACGATATATCACAGCTTGATTTGCTTGAGGCTGAATTGTGGGCTCTGTGCCAGCGCGTGTCTTATCGGGCAAAACAATCAAACCTTGCGGGGCATACCGTCACTTTAAAATTGAAGACGAAAGATTTCAAATCACGAACCCGCAGTGCATCGTTCAGCGATCCCACCAATTTGGCCCATGTGATATTTGATGTTGCAAAAGCCATGTTGCAAAAAGAAGTGGGGCATGAAAGCTTCAGATTGATCGGCGTTGGAATTTCAAATCTTGAAGAAACCACCGAACAAAGCACGGCAACCTTAGACACAAAACAACAGGCCCAAACCAAAGCAGAACTTGCGATGGACGCGGTGAGAAAAAAATTTGGCTCCCACGCGGTTGATCGCGGAATTTCATTCACACGCAAATAGATTAGCCAAAGACGTGGAACACGTGTGCGGCATCATTCTCGTGTTCGACCAGCCCCTTCATTCTTTCATGGAACTTCTGTGCAAAGGGCAAAATGCGGCGCGCCAATTCGGTTCGATCTTTTGCCCATTTTTCGGGCGAGCTTTTCATACAAGCCGAGAAAACAACTTTATCTTCGTTTGGCCCTGGCAGGGGAATTGAGATACCAAATTTTGTGATGCCATATCGTGGCGCGATTTCGGTAATCGTTTGGGCCACCACATCTGTTTCAAACCATTCAAACCAATCAATAAACTTGTATTCCATAACATTGGCCATGACGGGATCGTTAATTGGCGTGAAGTTCTGCATATAATAGGTCATGTATTCGGGATCATAGGTTGCCACCCAAAACACTTGGTCTGGCAATGAATCAGTGAATTGCAAATACCAATAGGATAAGTGGCACACATTCAACGGTTCAACTTGGCCAAGCAAATAACTTGTTGCCGCGTCGATTGATTGAAATGGTAATTTGCTGTTTTGCATGGAACTTCACTATAGCGCTTTATGTGTTAAATTAGGCTGGATGAATCCATGTTAAAAGAAATTTTTAGATCGAAATATTTTAATATCTTGCAATTGTGATAGGTGATCAGTCTTGAGCTGCCGCATAAGTTGCAAAATCCAGTGAGACCGCTTTCAGCATGAAACTTAAAATTGTTAGCACCATCGAAAACTTGAGAGAAGAAACAGCGCTATGGCGGCGCGAGGGCCGTACATGTGCCATTGTGCCCACTATGGGGGCATTGCACGAGGGGCATTTGCTATTGGTGCGCCGTGCCTTTGAACATGCTGACAGGGTTGTGGTTTCCATTTTTGTGAACCCAAAACAGTTTGGCGTTACGGAAGATCTATCGCGTTATCCGCGCGACGAAGACAAAGATGTTGCCCTCTTGGCGCAAGAAAATGTGCCGCTAGTTTTTATGCCCAACGCCCAACAGATGTACCCTGCCGAGTTTGCCACTTCAGTGCAGGTTTCGGGGCCAGCAAAGGCAGGATTGGAAGATAAATTTCGGCCCCAGTTTTTTGATGGCGTTGCCACAGTTGTCTCTAAACTTTTTATTCAGTCTGGTGCTGATTGTGCATTGTTTGGTGAGAAAGATTATCAGCAATTGCAGGTTATCAAACGCATGGCAAAAGATTTGGATTTGCCCATTAAGGTGATTGGTGTGGCAACAGAACGCGAAGCCAGCGGTTTGGCCTTATCATCACGCAATCGCTATCTCACCAAATCAGAATTGCAACAGGCAACGGCCATTTATAAAAACTTGCAACAAGCCGCCGAGAAAATTCGTGGCGGAAGCAAAGCGCAAAGTGCAACCCGCGCTGCGGCACGCTCTCTCACCACGCTGGGGTTTAAAGTTGATTATGTAACGGCGCGCAATGCTTCAACGCTTGCTGTGCCGCAAACAGAGGGCGAGCCTTTGCGATTGCTTGCGGCCGCGTGGTTGGGCAAAACACGCTTAATTGATAATATCGCTGTTTAGATTAAAGTAAGCCCAACGCTGCCAATTCACGGCGCATGGGTTCTGATAGTGCGTCCCCCTGCCCTTGCGATTTGTAATCTGGCGGCGCATCTGCGGCTGGCAGATAACGCCATCCTTGAAAGGCACGGCGCGGCGTTGGCCGCACCAGAACTAGCGAGTTGTCAAACACAATGCGACATCGGCTTATTCCGTCATAACCTTCGACGCGTTCAAAATCGAGAATCGGTTGGCGCACCAAAATCATTCCGCGGATCACCCAATAGAGAGAACCGCCCGGCACAATTTCATCTTTGCGTTTGGGGAACATGCGAGTGACATGATCATGGGTGGCACGTGCATCATTCACCCAAGCTTCCATTTCGGAAACTTCACTTACCCCAACACACAGTTTGATCAAATGCAAAGTCATGGCATAGTATAGCTCGAAGTTTGGCCGAATTGAAAAGCGCCAAATAAACTATCCACGACATAAAGCGAGAAAAACATGACATCGGTTGCAAAAGTAATTGAAATTACCGCATCATCTGCAAACAGCATCGAAGACGCGGTTCAAAACGGCATCTCCAAAGCTGATGATACATTGGACAATATCGAAGGCGCTTGGGTGCAAGATATTAAATGTGTTGTGAAGAATGGCAAAATTTCTGAATGGCGCGTGAATATGAAAGTGACGTTCCTACTGAAATAAAGCTCAGAATTTTTGTTTTGAAAAATTGCCCCTTGGTTGAAAATAACCGGGGTCAATTTCTTTGAATTGGATGGTTTCAGTAACCCGCGTGCCGATTGAATGACGGATCATCAGATCTGCCAATCTTTCGCCATTGATCAACACAACTTTTTTCGAAATTGCTTGTGTTACAAGGTGGGCAGATTTGGTGAATTCACCGGTGGTGACAAAAACACCTTTTGATGCATGACGCGTTTCCAAGCTTCCAACAAAATCTCGGACCGATGATACAGCCACTGTGCTGCTTGGCTTTAAGCGCTTGGCTTGCAAATAGATTGCATCGAGGCCCAGTTCATCCAGATCTATTATTCCGTCAATTCCGCCATCGCCGCTGCGGCCAATTTTGCGTGCCAAATCGCGCTTGCGGCCCGCATATCCCAGCGAGAGCACCACATCGATGATCAGCGATTCACAAAAGCCGTGGCTTTGGGAATGGATATACGCCAGCAACTGTTGACGCAATTCCGTGGTGATCGTGCGATGAGCATTGGCCACAAGCGAAAGTTCACGGGTAACGGTGTTGCTTGCAAACTCAGCAAACTTTAATGCTGGCTCTTCGGCTTGGCCATCAGCAAATTTGCTGTGCCAAGGCTCCATGATATCGTGGTAAATATTCTTCATCGCTCACCTTTTGCTTTGCGCAAATTAATGACCAATTCGTAATATTTTAGCCGTGGATTAGGAACAAATGTTCGGGTTATGCAAAGGCTTCTGCAATCATCATACCTTACTTATGAAGCAGCTGACACCAGATGATTTCAATTTTCCGCAGGATGACTGAGCTTCGGCTTGCGTGTTGAAACCTGAAAATCTGACGCGATAGAAAGTGCCTTTTGCACCCAGATCGGCTTTCATCACAGACGGTTTTTGGCCTTGCAGAGACTTAAAACGCTTCTGCATGTTTTTCCATGTTGTCCACGCGCCATCTTCGCTATCGGCAGATGCAACTTGCACAACCCAACCAGACATGGCAGGCGCAACATCGGCAACTTCAACCGGCTTTTGCTTTTTCGTGACGGCAGCAACCAACACTTTTGGCGTTTGAACAGGAAGTTTAGGAACGGACGCGACGATAACGTTTTGATCTTTTACGGGTGCTGCCACGGGGGTGATACTTGCGGTTTCAACATTGGGCGTATCTGCGCTGGCCACATCATCTGTTGGCACACGATCATCGAACAGCTTTTTGTTCTCGGCAAACACGGGCTCAGTTGTTGCATCTGGTGCTTGGGCCATCAATTCGGCCGGAGGTTCTACACCTTTGGGCAGCGTTGGCTTTACAACTTCAGTTGAGCCCGAAATATTTGCCGTGGTGCTGCTGGTTAAAATTGGGTCGCTGACTTGGTCTTCTAGCTCTGCCACGTCACCCATGGATTTCATTTTTTCCAAGGCGGGTTTGAAGCCTGCATCAACAGCAAGCGAGGCTTTCAAAAACTTTTTTGCATCAACCGGGCGCTTCAACAATTCATAAGTTTGGGCTTCGGCAAAATAGACGCGGGCCTGTTCAGGATGATTATATTTTATGGCGCGTTCATAGTCTGAAAGTGCAAATAACAATTGCCCGCTATCACGCAAGGCATTGGCGCGGGCCAGATAGGCATGTGAGAAGGCCGAATTGATCAACAATGCGCTGGTATAATCTTCAATGGCCAGCGGCAATTGGTTCATTTTTTGTTGTGCCAGCCCACGATTATAAAGTGCCGTTGCACGTAAAGGCGATGTCATCGCATCGATTGTCAAAGCCGTGGTGTAGTCAAAAATTGCTTTTTCGCTTTGCTGGGTTTGTTGATAGGCCAAGGCGCGATTAAGCAAGGCGTTTGCCAATGCTTCGGGGCCAAGCTCACCTGAGCTTATGGCTTGGCTATAAAGAACAAGCGACCTTGCGGCATCACCACTGTTTAAAGCGGCATAAGCTTGAACCGACAAATTTGTGGCCAAACCAGTGGACGCGAAAGAAGAGCCGGGATTTGCGCCCAACGCAGCAAACAACACGGAACTAACCAACGCAAGCTTTACACAACGTACAATCATAATTGCTTTTTATGAAGCGTTAGGGTTAAAACTTGGTTGCTTTGAAAAAAGTTTATCGTGAAGAAAAGGTTAAATTAATAACTCTCACGCATGGCATGCGACCATTGTTGGATCAACGGCTTTACCAAATAAGAAAATGGCGAACGCGATTCAGTTTGAATGAAGGCTTCAGCAGACATGCCGGGCTTTAATTTGTTTTTGCCCAGCTTCTCAAGTTCTTTGGCAGAAATTGTCAGGCGCACAACATAGAACGCGGGCGTTTGCTGGTCTTGCTTTGTTGTATCAGCGGCAACTTGCGTCACTTGCGCTGAAATTTTGGGCGTAATGCGGCTGTCAAAAGAATTGAACACCACTTCGGCCGGTTGGCCTATATGCACATGATCAATATCGTTCGGTGTAACTTGGGCTTGCAAAACCAAATCATCGCCTTGCGGCAAAATCATCATCAAGGGTTCGTTGGGCGCAATCACGCCGCCTTCCGTGTGCACCGCCATTTGATAAATTGTTCCCGTGATGGGCGCCTTGATCGACAAATGCGCCAGCCGCGATTTTGAAGCAACCTGGCGGCCTTGCAATTCGCCGATTTTGGCCTCGGTATCGCGCAGATCAGTTAAAGCTTGGGTGCGAGCATCCTCTTGAACTTGCAACACCTGCAATTTGGTTTCGCTAATTTTTGCCTGCAAAGAGGCTTTGCTGCCGGCCAATTGGCCTTGTTCGCCGCTGATGCGGGCGGCCTCTCTGTCCATCGACATGATGCGGCTGGCTGGCACCAAGCCTTGGGCCTGAAGTTTTTTCAATCCATCAGTTTCTTGATTGATCAATGAAAGTTGTTTTTTGCCACCGGCTATTTGTGACTCGATGCCTTTAATTTCCTCGGCAAATTGCCCGGCTTGAACATTATATTGTTCTTGTTTGCCCAGAATTGTTTGCTGTGTCGATTGCAACAATTTTTGTTGGCCTGCGATGATTTCGGCAAGCGATGGTTCTGCTGCGCGGGCTTTAATGTCGTCTGGCAAAGCCAGGTCTGCTTCGCCATCACGTTGGGCCAATAATCTGGCGCGTTTCACCGAAAGCTCATCCAGCTGGCCTTGAATAATGCTAAGTTCAGCTTGGGTTTCGGTTGGGTCTAGCGTGATCAGTTCTTGGCCGGCGGTTACGATATCACCGTCCCTCACCATGATTTTAAGAACGTTGCCGCCTTCACGGTGCTGCACTTTTTTGGAATAGCTTTCAGCCTGAATGGTGGCCGGTGCGATGACTGCGCCATTAATATCGGCAAGCGCTGTCCACACGCCAAACAGGGCCAGCATGGCGGCAACACTGCCAAAACCAAAAAGCTGAAGTTTGCGGATTGAACGGGTTGTATCCAACGGGGTGTGGGCCAAATCTGTCATATTAATTCCGGGTCTGCGGGCCAAGCGGCGGCATCTGCATGGTTATTCTTTGATTGGTTTGTTGAACGGGTGGTGGCGTTGGTTTGCCGCCAACTTTTTTCATAATTTCATCACGGGTTCCAAGGGCTGCCATTTGGCCATTGGCCAGAACCAGCAAATCATCCATGGCCAGCAAGGCGCTTGGCCTGTGAGCCACCACAATGACAGATGCTTTGCGCGCCAAACATGAACGGATGGCACGGTCTAGCGCAACTTCACCATCAGCGTCCAAATTTGAATTGGGTTCATCCATCACCAATAAAACCGGATCACCAAACAAGGCGCGGGCCAAAGCCACACGCTGGCGTTGGCCAGCGGAAAGGCGTGACCCACCTTCGCTTAACTGCGTGTCATAGCCTTGTGGCAAGCGCATAATAAAATCATGGATGTTGGCCAACTGGGCCGCATCAACAATTTTGGATGGATCTGGGTTCTCAGAAAAACGTGAGATGTTTTGGGCCACAGTGCCGTCAAAAATTTGCACATCTTGGGGCAGATAGCCAATCATCTTGCCATGTTCATCACTGTCGCGTTGGTCTGCCGTTGCGCCGTCCAAGCGAATGGCACCGCGTGCCAAGGGAACCAAACCGACCAATGCACGCGCCAAAGTGGATTTGCCCGCACCTGTTGGCCCGATAATGCCAAGGCCTTTGCCAGGTTGAACTTTAAAGGCGATGCCTTGCAAAATGGGCTTGTCTGCGTTTGGCAGCATGATGATGGCATTTTCAACTTCAACAAATCCTTTAGGATCAGGAAGCTTCATGCGCTTTTCAATAACCGGAACAGAGTTGAGTAATTTGGCCAAGCGTTCATAGGCTTTGCGCACGCCCAGAAATTGTTGCCAATTGCCAACGGCTTGTTCAATGGGTGCCAAGGCGCGGCCCATAATGATTGACGAGGCAACGATGGACCCGCCCGAAATTTCATGCTTCACGGCCAAAAAAGCGCCCACGGCCAACATGGCAGATTGCACAATCATGCGAAATACACGACTGATCGAACCAAAGCTGGCGCTGGCATCATTAGCCTTGGTTTGAAAATCAAGTGCTTCGCCTTGCACTTTAATCCAGCGGTTGCGCATAGCCGCTTTCATGCCCAAAGAATAAAGCGCTTCAGAATTGCGCCTGGTTTCTTCTGTCATTATGGAAGCACGGTTGGTGGCCACGTGGGCCGAAGCAGCAGGCCCGCGTGTAGAGCGTTCAGTTAAAAGCGCCAGGATGAATATAACGATCGCACAAACTGTGGCGACCACACCCAAAAGCCAATGCAACATGAAAACAACAACCAGATAAAACGGCACATAAGGCATATCGAAAAATGCAATCGGCCCCTGCCCGCCGATATATTGGCGAATGGTGGTTAGATCATTCACTGGCTGGCTTCCCACCGGGTTTTGCTTGTTCAAAGACATATGCGACATGACATCAAACACGCGGGCCCGCAGGTTTTCTTCAATCCTCCTGCCGATGCGCACAAAAATGCGTGAGCGGATATAATCAAGCACGCCGAAATAAACATAAAGAACCAGCACGATGATCGACAAGGCCACAAGCGTTGGGATTGAGCCTGATGGAATGACGCGGTCATAGACCTGAAGCATGAACAGAGAGCCCGTGAGCATCAGAACATTGACGATGAAGCTAAAGAAAAATGTTGAGGCGATGACGCCGCGATTATTGCTGACAATTGCTTGCCACAATTCTTGTGTCGGTTTTTGCGCCACGCCTGTTTGTTCCTTAACCCAATGCCCAAATCGCATTAAACACGTTTCAGGGTGTATTATCAGTTAATTCGATCTAATTTGGTGCAATGTCGCGTTTGGGGCTTGAACGGCGCAAATTGCATTGACAAATCGCGCTCAAACTTGCGATGTGATGACATTCGGTGTTCTGCGGCAACCGCCAAAGAGCCTAAGAGGGAATACGGTGAGGACGACCCAAAAGGGGCCAAAACCGTGACTGCCCCCGCAACTGTAAGCGGCGAGGTTTGATAGAACATGCCACTGGAAAACCTGAATAAGGAAATCTGGGAAGGCTTTATCAGATCAACGACCCGCAAGTCAGGAGACCTGCCGAGTAAAATGGGCGTATCCGTCCAACAACAGGTCTCACGGAGGGTGACATGACCACGACTGTATTAGCCAAAACTGTAATTGGCAAAACAACGGCTTCAGTTTCAACACGTATTGGTGCCGGGCTTATTTGTCTGTTTTTGGGGGTTACAATTGTTTTTACAGTTGGGCTTTCACACATCGACGCCGTGCATAATGCTGCACACAACACACGCCACTCTATCGGCTTTCCCTGCCACTAAATCATAATCAATTATGATTGGTCGAATTGTTCTCGCGGTTTTGATCGCGGGCATGTTGTCTGGCCTTGTCTTGGCAGGCATTCAACACGTGAAGTTAACTCCCCTTATTTTGCAGGGCGAGGTTTATGAAACAGCGGCAGACCCCGTGGCATCAGCCATTGCAGATGCCAATAAGCCTTGCGTTGAAAAAATGCCCGGCATGAAAATGTGCAGCGATGATAATAAACCTGCGTGGGAGCCTGCGGAGGGCTTTCAGCGCACGTTGTTTACAACGGCAGCTTCGCTGCTTGCTGGCGCTGGGTTTGCGGCGATGCTGGCTGGGGTTTCATTGCTCACGGCCGTTCCCATTACAAAAAATAACGGTTTGATTTGGGGCTTGTGTGGCTTTCTGGCAGTTGCCGTGGCCCCGGCCGCTGGTCTTCCGCCTGAGGTTCCGGGCATGCCTGTGGCAGATTTGCTCGGCCGCCAAGTGTGGTGGGCGGGCACAATTTTGGCCACCGGAATTGGCATTTATCTCATTGCCAAAAGGCCAGAAATTTGGGCCAAGGTTCTTGCCGTTGTGTTGATTGCGCTGCCACACATTATGGGCGCTCCGGTTGCTCCGTCAACGCCCACAACTGTTCCGCCGGGATTGGCTGGGGAGTTTGTGGCAAACTCTATTGCCGCCGCGGCTGTGTTTTGGTGCGTGATGGGCCTGCTTTTGGGCTTTGCGCTAGATCGTTTTCAAGAGGAAATTCAACCATCATGACATCAAAAATTCCAGCGACAGTTATCACTGGCTTTCTTGGGGCCGGTAAAACCACTTTGATACGCAATCTTTTGCAAAATGCTGGCGGCAGGCGCATCGCGCTAATTATCAATGAGTTTGGCGACGTTGGCGTTGATGCCGAAATTTTGAAAGGCTGTGGCCAAGAGGCGTGCACGGATGATGACATCATCGAACTTGCCAATGGCTGCATTTGCTGCACCGTGGCTGATGATTTTGTACCCACGATGAACAAATTGCTGAACCGCACGAATAGGCTTGATCATATCATCATTGAAACTTCTGGTTTGGCTTTGCCCCAACCCTTGGTGCGCGCATTCAATTGGCCCGAAATTAAATCTCGGGTGACTGTTGATGGCGTGATCACTGTGCTTGATGCCAAGGCACTGAGCGAAGGGCGCTTTGCTGATGATGAAGAAGCCATTGCCGCCCAGCGCGCTGCAGACCCAAATGTGGACCATGAAAACCCCATTCAAGAACTGTTCGAAGACCAGTTGAACTGCGCTGATATGGTTATTTTGAATAAGACTGATTTGCTTTCTGCTGTTGAATTGGCGGAAGTGACCAACATTTTAAAACCACAAATTCGCAAAGGCTGCACACTTGTTCCAACCCAACAGGGTGCCATTGATCCGGCTATTCTGTTGGGCACGCATGCAGGCGCTGAAGATGATCTCGAAAATCGCAAATCCAACCATGAGATGGAAGGCGTTGAACAACACGACCATGATGATTTCAACACCTTCATTGTGGAATTGAACGGCGCCCAGAACAAAGACAATTTGCTGCAACGCATTGCCAAAACGATTGAGCAACATGATATTTTGCGCCTCAAGGGTTTTAGTGTTGTTGTGGGTTCACAAGCGCGGCTTCTTATTCAAGCAGTTGGGCCACGGGTTAATTCTTATTTTGATCGGGCGTGGCACGCGGGCGAAGCACAGCGCACACAGCTTGTGGTGATTGGCGAAAAGTCGATGGATCAAGCTGCAATCACGGCCCAGCTTCAGGGCTGATGCATCTTCTGGCCACCACATCTGGCGTGATTGATGGCGCGGCAGAGGCGATCGACCTTCAACAAACGCGTGCCGATGTGATTATTCTTTCAGCGGCTGATAGTGAATTGGCCAATCTTGCCAATGCTGCTGGGCAGGCGAGGCTTGGGTTGCGGCTTGCCAATTTAATGCAGTTGCAACACCCCGCTTCAGTTGATCATTATGCTGAAAAAACGCTGCAATTTGCCAAGTTAATTATTGTGCGGGTGTTGGGGGGTGCTGCTTATTGGCCTTACGGCATTGATGTGATCGAAGCTTTGGCGCGTGAAAAAAGTATCAAGCTTGTTGTGCTGGCTGGCGGCAATGATATTGATCCGTCGCTTACCGCGCGTTCAACGGTCAGTCCGATCGCATGTGAACGCGTAAGGCAATACCTGGCCTTTGGCGGCGTTGAAAATGCTGTGACGCTTTTGCAGTTTTGTGATCACTTACTTTATGATGCGGAACAACCTGGCGCAGCAAAGCCTTTGGCCAATGCCGGAATTTATCGCGCACAGCAGAACGCAAAGTTTGCGGTTGTGTTCTATCGCTCTGTCATCGAAGGCGGGCAAACGGCACCCATTGATGGGTTGATTGAAGCGTTGGGCAATTGCACGGCAATTTATGTTTCAAGTTTGAAGGACAAGTTTTCAGCCGCGTTCATTCGCGAAAATCTTCAATCACCATCCGTTATTGTCAATGCCACAAGTTTTGCAGTGGGTGATGAAGCGCAAGATACGCTTGCCGCGTTTGATTGCCCAGTGTTGCAAGTCACCCTTGCTGGCAACACCTTTGAAGATTGGCAAGCGTCTGCACGAGGCTTGAAAACCACCGATTTGGCCATGTCTGTTGTGTTGCCAGAACTTGATGGGCGCATTTATACCCGCGCCATTTCTTTTAAGTCTGATTATTTATGGCATGAAAAGACCCAGTGCCGTATTGTGAATTATAAGCCCGTTCCTGATCGCATTGCCTATGTTGCGGATTTGGCAAAGAACTGGGCGGCGCTGCGCAACACGGCCAACGCGCAAAAACATATTGCGATAGTTCTTGCAAATTACCCTGACAAGGATGGGCGCATTGCCAATGGTGTGGGTTATGACACGCCCGCCAGCACGATTGAGATTTTAAAAGCGCTGGGGCGAGAAGGTTATAACGTTGGCGCAATTCCCGAAAACGGAAATGCGCTAATTTCCTCTTTGCAGCCAACCCGCAATTCTAAACAGTCTGTCGCCGCTCTCATCTTAGATGAATATCTAGAACATTTTTCTGCGCTGCCAGAAACAGTCCGTGCGCAGATCAATTCTCAATGGGGTAATGCGCAAACTGATCCAAGCTTTCGCGATGGGGCGTTTCAACTGGCGATCAATCTTTACGGCAACATCGCTGTGGCCATTCAGCCGGCGCGCGGTTATGGCATCGACCCAAAATCCACCTATCACGACCCTGCTCTGGTGCCACCACATGGTTATTTGGCTTTTTATTTTTGGCTGCGTCACCATTTTAAAACTTATGCGATTATTCACAATGGCAAGCACGGCAATTTAGAATGGTTGCCGGGCAAGGCCTTGGCACTTTCAGAAGCCTGCTATCCAGAAATAACGCTAGGCCCAACGCCGCAGCTTTATCCATTCATCGTCAATGACCCAGGTGAAGGCACGCAAGCCAAGCGACGCACGTCTGCTGTTATCATCGACCATTTAACGCCGCCGATGACACGCGCAGAATCTTATGGCCCGATGAAGGATTTGGAAGCGCTGGTTGATGAATATTATTTGGCATCTGGCCTAGACCAACGCCGCGTTGCCACGTTGCGAGCACAGATATTTGAACTTACGTCTTCAACCAGGCTCGACAAAGATGCAGGCCTTGAAGGCACCAATGATAGTGATTTGCAAAAGCTTGATGGCTTTTTGTGTGATTTGAAAGAAGCGCAAATCCGCGATGGTTTGCATATTTTAGGAATTTCACCCACGGGCCAACTCGAAACAGATTTGTTGGTGGCCTTAACGCGGGTGCCGCGTGGGCTGGGCGAAGGGGGTGATGCCTCTTTGATCCGCGCCATTTCTAATGATTTTGGTTTCAATATTTTCGATCCCCTCACCTGCAATGTGGCTGAACCCTGGAAGGGCGAGCGGCCAGCGGAACTATTAAAGTTGTTAAGTTCAGCGTGGCGCACCAATGGCGATACGGTTGAACGGCTGGAGTTGTTTGCACAATCTCTCGTTCATTCATCCCGACGAAAGCCGGGACCCAGAACTACGGGCACCGAACGCGATCAACTTGATCCCAACTTTGGTCGGGATGACTGTGTGGGGCAAGTGCTTCAAAAAATTGACACGTCCATTCGCCCCTCCCTTGTCGCTTGCGGCCCGAACGAGCTTTCATCTCTTCTCAAAGGTCTTGCAGGCCAACGCGTCAAAGCTGGCCCATCGGGCGCGCCCACGCGGGGGCGATTGGATGTTTTGCCCACGGGCAAGAATTTCTATTCGGTTGATAATCGCGCTGTGCCCACGCCCACCGCTTGGACTTTAGGGCAAAAATCTGCCGATGAATTGTTAAAGCGCCACTTTCAAGACCATGGCCAACATATTAAAACTGTTGGCTTATCTGCGTGGGGAACCGCCAATATGCGCACCGGCGGTGATGATATTGCCCAGGCTTTGGCATTGGTTGGGGCAAAGCCCGTGTGGGACAATTCCAGCTGGCGCGTGACCGGCTATGAAATCATCCCGCTGGCAAAGCTTGGCCGGCCGCGTGTTGATGTAACTTTACGCATATCAGGCTTTTTTCGCGATGCATTTCCAGCACAAATTGAATTGCTGGACAAAGCGTTTCGCGCCGTTGCTGCCCTTGAGGAGGCCGAAGAGGACAACCCCCTTGCTGCCTATCGCGACACTCACCGCATTTTCGGCGCAAAGCCCGGCGCTTATGGCGCAGGCCTGCAAGCGCTCATCGATGAAAAAATTTGGGACAGCAAAGCCGATCTAGCCGCCGCTTATGTGATGTGGGGCGCTTACGCTTATGGTGCAAAAGTTGAAGGCGTTAACGACGAAACCACGTTCAAGCGCCGTCTTGCTGGCATCGAAGCCGTGATCCACAACCAAGACAACCGCGAACATGATTTGCTGGATTCGGATGACTATTATCAATTCGAAGGCGGCATGTCGGCAGCCGTAGAAACCCAATCTGGCAAGAAACCAAAAGTCTATCACAACGATCATTCGCGGCCCGAGCGTCCCGTTATCCGCACTTTGGAAGAAGAAATTTCCCGAGTGATGCGCAGCCGCGTGGTGAACCCCAAGTGGATCAATGGTGTAAAACGCCATGGCTATAAAGGTGCATTCGAGATTGCAGCAACGGTCGACTATATGTTCGCCTTTGCCGCAACCACGGGGGCAGTTAAAACGCATCATTTTGATTTGGCGTTTGATGCTTACGTATCTGACTTTGAAACACGCGACTTTATTGCCCAGAACAATCCTGCCGCGTTGAAAGAAATCGCTGCGCGGTTTGAAGAAGCCATTGCGCGCAATTTGTGGCAACCGCGTTTGAATTCAGCCTATGATGTTCTGAAGGATTTACAAAAATGACCGAAGATAGCGCCCGCCACAATGAAAAGATGGCCAAGAAAAAAGTTGCCCGCGATAAAATTATGGCAGGCAAAACCATCGAACGCGGGCTGTTGATTGTTCACACAGGCAAAGGCAAGGGAAAATCAACCGCCGCGTTTGGCATGGTGTTTCGACATGTGGGGCACGGCATGCGATCAGGCATTATTCAATTTGTCAAAGGCGCATGGGGCACAGGTGAGCGCACAGTGTTGGAAAAATTTCCAGACCTTGTCACCATCAAAGCCATGGGCGAAGGCTTCACTTGGGAAACCCAAGACCGCGACCG
>JAYWFC010000123.1:0-10252 GCA_043778995.1 Aestuariivirga sp. | reverse complement strand
CAACTGGGTGCGGCCCATTTGGCTGATCTGGTAGACACGTTCAACGGCTCTTACATCCTCACATTGGCTGCCTATAACGCGGGGCCACGGCGTTCACGTGAATGGCTGCAAGCCTTTGGCGATCCACGTGGTGGACAAGTTGATGCTGTTGATTGGGTTGAATGTATTCCCTTCAACGAGACGCGCCAATATGTGCAAAAAGTGATGCAGAACGTGCATGTTTATCGTTCGCGTTTGGCGCCTGATACCGTGCGCCCGATGACGGCTGATTTAAAGCGCGGACAACCTGAAGATATCAACGTGGGCAGCACATCAAGCATTGCGCCTGCAACAGAATGTAAATCGGGTTCGATGCAGGCGTTGATCAGCAAGTGCGGATAAAAATAAGGCCCGCGAGTGTTGCGGGCCTTTTCAATTTGATTGGCAAATTATTATTTGCGGGTGCGGCTTCCTGAAAGGGTTTCGCCTTTTGCGTTTTTCATGCCGCCTGTGCCATATTCGCGCTTGAATTCAGCCTCTTTGCCAGTGGCCAAAAGATCTGCCTGGCGGATCCATTCTTCACGCGCAATGCGGCCATTAAAGCGCAGGTGATCATCCACCCAAGCCACTTGTGCTGGTGTCCAAGCTGCAATTTGATCGAAATGGAAAAAGCCCAAGTTGTGCAAAATGCCTTCGTTTTTCGGGCCAATGCCGCTGATGCGTTGCAAATCATCGGCTTTGCCGCCACGGGCCTTGTCGATGCCTTTTGGTCGTTCCATTTTGCCAGTTTCCATCACGGGTGCCGCAACAGCTGGAGTTGGCACCATAACGGGGCGTGCAACCATGGGGGAAGGAATAGGGACAGGTTTGGCGATTGGCTTTGCCACAACAGGTGCCATTGCCGCTTGTGCGGCGGGTTCAGCGACAAAAAGATTGCGCGCAGCCCAACCCAGCACACAGCCCAGAAAATATACAAACAGCATCCAGAATGCCAGTTCAACGAGAAGATGTGTCATGGTGCCATTGCCCTTTAATTGATGCGTTTTTCAGATGAGTTATAGGTAAAACCCACCCAAGCGCCGATTGCAAAAGCAACCAGAAGCCAGAACCAATTGTGCTGAACCAAAATCCAGCTGTCATGCCAATTGAAAATTTCGTTCATGTGGTTCCCCTTATTTCATCACTGTGAATTCAACACGGCGGTTTTTGGCGCGTGCGTCGGCAGACCGTGCCGGATCAAGCGGCTTGTCTTTGCTGAAGCCAATGCCGTTCAAACGGGCCTTATCAATGCCGGCTTTGACCAAAGCATCAATAACAGTTTTGGCGCGGCGTTCGCTGAGGCCTTGGTTGAAGGCTTCAGAACCATAATAATCGGCATGGCCTGCCACTTGCATTCTGATGGCCATGCAGCGCGGGTCTTTCAACAATGCTGCATATTGATTGACAGCCATATCAAACGGCGTCTTCAGACCATCATGGTTAAATTCAAAGCGCACGGGGAACACGGCTGAAATTCTGGCCAAGGTTCCCACACAATCATAAGCCTCAGAAGCAGGCGGCGCTGGCGGTGGTGCGGCAACCTTGACTGTCAGTTCGCCTTTGGTTGTATCGACAACACCCTTGCCATCTGCGCCAATTGCGGTGGCAATCACGTCATAGCTGCCATTGACCACGGGCGCCTTTGGTTTCAACGTCCAGTTGCCGCTGGCGTCGGAAAGCAAATCAAAGTCTTTGCCCAATTTGTGGGTTACGCCGTCAAGTTCAACCGTCAGGCCTTTCGCAACGCCTGCAGGCCATGTGCCTTTGATTGTTGGATGATCAGAATCAGATGCACCCGCAACAACGGTTGGTGCTGGCAGAGGTGCCGCTGCAACAGGCGTAGCTGCCGCTGCTGGTTTTGGCGCTGCGGCAGCAGCTGGTGTTACTGTCACTTCATCGGCGCCACCGTCGCCCACGACGCGGCCACCAGACGCTGAAACAACGGCGCGGATGTTATATTTGCCCTCGGGCAAACCATCGGCCAATTTCAATGTCCATTTGCCCGAAGTGTCAGACAGCAAGTTGGTTTCCTTGCCCAATTGATAGTTGATGCCGTTGACGGCGACATTGAGTGTTGAACCCTCGCCCACTTTCCATGTGCCTGTGATGATTGCGGGTTTTCCAGCTTCAATCGAAATGTGGTCAACCGTTGGGGCAGTCAATGGTGCTGGTGCTGCCGGAACAGCTGGTGCTGCGGCTGGCGCATCTGCAACAACAATTGCTGCTGGCAATACGGTTTTTGCGGTGCTGCCATCAGCTGCGGTTACCAAATAGCTTAAATCATAAGAGCCTGGTTTCAATGTGGCTGAAGGCAAGAATGTATAAGTGCCATGGCCATCAGAAATCAGTTCCTTGGTTTTGCCAAGGTCATAGGTTTTATCAGCTAGCGTTACAGAAAGGGAATTGCCCTTGGCTTCGGGCCAGGTGCCGATCACGGCATAAGGCCAAACAGATCCAGCAGGAACGGCGGCCACTGTGGGCACAGGCAAAGCGGCGGCAGCAGTTTTTGCTGGTTCGGCAGTTTTTGCAGCTTCTGCGATGACGATGGCGGCTTTAGCAACGAAAGGGGTTGCATTGCCTGCCGCATCAATTGAAGCGAAAGTCACATCATAGCTGCCGGGCTTGAGTTCGACCTTTGGGTCAAAAGTAAAATTGCCTTTGCCGTCTGAGGTCAGTTCTTTATCTTTGCCCAGTGTATAAGTTTTATCTGCCAGTTGTGCTGTAAGGGTTGTCGCATCGCCTTCCGGCCAAGTGCCTTTCAATGCAAAGGGCCATACTGCACCAGCAGCGGCCGGGGCAACAACGCCAGCAGAGGGTGCCGCGGTGTCCACCACCAATTTTCCGGGCGTGGCAGCGGCAACTGTTTGTTTGGCGCCATCGCCCACCGTTGGCACAACATCATAAGCACCATCAGCAATGGCAGCGGGTTTTAATGTCCATGTGCCGGCAGATGATGTCAATTCAGCATCTTTGCCCAGAGAATAGGTTTTGCCATTCACGGCCACATCAAGTGTTTTGGCAATGCCCTCAGGCCATGTTCCAGTGATGACGGGGGTTTTCTGATTTGTGGCGATCGATGTGACAGTTGGTGCCGCCAACAATGGCGCAGGTGCGGCTTGGGCAACCTTTACATCATCTTCTATAACTGTGCGCACGCCATAGACACCCATCACGGCCATGACAGCAGCGTCAACAGCGTCTTGGCTTGTGGCGGTTCCGGTTAAAGTTGCATCGCGGCCACTTAACTGAACTTTGGCCCAATCACCCGCGGCGGCTTGGGCGCGCGTTGTAATATCTGTCACCAGAGAGCTTGTATTGAACAAAGAGGCCGCAACCCACGGAAGACCAGCCCCCACGGTTGCCACTTTTAGCCACGTTAAAGGTTGCCATTGATACATTCCGATGATCCCCGTTAAGATTCGGCAGCAGTGCACCGCCTGCATTTCTGCAATTAAGATTTTGTTATCATATCTTAAATGGCATTGGCTAGTTGATTCTGGTAACTTGTTCTTAAGCTTTGCCCTTAATCTTAATGGGTTTTTAAGGCTCTTTGCCAGGTCACATGACGAAACTGTGACTTATGCGCCACAGCCCGGGGAAATGTGTTTTTAGTGTGGGCTTATGCGTTGACGTTAACGCTGATATGGCAGAAACACTTTCTCGAATGCACGGCGACTCGTGCTTCGCCCATCCAACTCATTTGCAGGGGACCGGGGGGCTCAATGAAACTCCAAACTCTTTTGGGAGATTAAACTATGAAGATTATGAAAATCGCTCTGCTCGGTACAGCGGCTCTTGCTGCAGTGTCGGTTAGCGCACGCGCTGATACACTCAGCGATCTCAAAGCACAAATCGAGACACTGAACGCTCGTGTTGCAACACTCGAAACGACCCCTGCCATTCCAGCGGGATATTCGATGGTTGCTTTCTCTAAGGATGGCGACAAGCACGTTATCTCGATCATGCCAACAGCTGATGCTCCTGCAGCCGCTGCAACGACAATTTCTTGGTCGGGTTATGTTCGCGCTGCGATTGTCGCTGTTTATGATCCTACACACAATGATCAGTATTATACAGACGTTCGTTCAAAAGCTGGCTTAGCTGTTTCAGCTAAGACAGACACCGCAGTTGGTGAAGTTGGCGTGAACATTGCGCTTCAAGCCACTCTTACTGACGGTGGTGACACCTACAATGCAGGCAATGGTCCGCTTCGCACTGACGGCTATAATGGCTATTGGAAGTTCTCACCAAACATGACTTTGACAGCTGGCGTTCTCGGCAGCTTGGCTAAGTCGGGTTTCACTTACGATGCAAATTGCACCTGCGCTTACAATGATCCTTGGGGCGCCATCTATGGTTCACCTGCGAATGATCCAGTCGCGATGAAGCTTGGTTATGCTGACGGTCCATTGAGCTTTGCTGTTCAGGTTGAAGATACGAACAACAATTACAACAGCAGCGGCTTTGGTGTAACTGCCCGTGCAAAATACAGCATGGATATGGTTAGCTTTGACTTCGGTGGCGGTTATTGGGGCAACACCTATCCTGGTGGTGACGCTTCCTACGCTGTGACCGGCGGCATTGGTTTGAAGTTTGACCCCGTTACTTTGGGTGTTTCAGCTGGTACAACACACCAAGGCCTCGGTAACACATTTTCGACCGGAGGGAGCACAATCACTGCCTCAGCGAATTATGATGCTTTCACTGTTGGTGGCTACGCCAACGTAGCATTGGGTGATACATCGAACTTGGAACTCGGTGTAACGCATGACTTCGGCTCAGCTGCTGCGGACCAGTATGCTGGCGCGACAACGTTTGATGCTGGTATCTATTACACACCAGTTTCAAAGTTGAAGATTGGTCTGGAAGGCGCATACCAAACAGGTGGTGTAGCTGATAAGGCTTACACAGCTGCTCTCGTAACATGGTTCAAGTTCTAATCCATTCCGGATTAAAACGAAGGAACGGCCCGCTTTTGCGGGCCGTTTTTTTATGTGTGGAAGTGATGTTTTCTTCTCCGTTAAGGAGGAGAAGTCTCAACCGAGCCGTGATGCCATCGCAGATTGTCATCCACTTCGCTGCCAAAAGATGCTTACCATCATTCACTTTTCTCCATCGGCGGGCTTGACCCGCTGATCCAGTTTTTCAACACATGTGCTGGGTGTTTTCTGGGTGGGCGGGTCAAGACCGCCCATGGAGGAATGATTTGAATCAGATGTTTTGGCTTTACTCTATGATCGACGCAGGGGAACCAGCTGTTCCAGCCTGCCGAACAGCCGGGTGATGATATAGGTGAGAATCATATAAATCAGTGCCAGCAACAACAGCGGCTCATAAACAATATATGTATCTTGGCGCACTTTTGATGTGGCTCCCATCAAATCCATCACCGGAATTGTGAAAATGAGCGGGGTCGATTTCAATTGGCCAATCACTTCGCCAGTGAGTGTAGGGATAACTTTCAGCACAGCGCTGGGAAGCCACACGCGGCGCAACACTTGAAATGGTGTCATGCCATAGCTACGCGCTGCCTCAAGTTCCCCACGCGGCACAGACAAAAATGCACCGCGCATAATCTCAGCTTCATAGCCAGCAAAGCTAAGAGTGAATGAAATCAGGCCATAATAAATAGCGTCCATCCGGATCAACCACATGGCATGTTCACGCATGCCGGGAATCAATGGAAACAATGAACCCAAGCCATAATACAAAAGCCAAATTTGCATCAGCAACGGCGTGCCGCGAATATAGCTGCAATAGGCTTTGGCCAGCATGCGCATGGGCCAACTGCCATTCACCTGCGCCAAGGCGATGGGAATAGACAGCGCATAGCCGACAACCACTGAAACAATGAGGATGAGCAGCGTTACGCCCAGCCCGTGGATTAAAAAAGGAAGATGTGTTGGCAGCCAATCCCAGCGCATTTTGCCCCCTCAACTCAACTTCGGTTGGCCACGGCGCACACGCCGCTCCAACCAATCAAACAGCGCTGTTGATGTGAGCGAGATCAACAAATAAACCATTTGTGCAAACACATAGAGCACGAAATATTGCTTGCTCACGCCTGCCGCCTGCCTTGTGGCCAAGGCCAATTCTGTAAAACCAACAACAGAAATAAGAGCTGAGTCTTTGGTGATGTTCAGCCACAAATTGGCCAAGCCCGGAATGGCGTTGGGCAACATGGCGGGCAGAACAATGCGGCGAAAGCGACCAAATCGCGTCATGCCATAAGCCGTTGCAGCTTCAATTTGTCCAAAGGGCACAGATTGAATGGCCGCGCGCAAAACTTCAGTTGAATAAGCGCCCTGCACAAAGCCCAATACGAAAATTGCCGCCACCAAGCCATTCACTTCGATGGGGCTATAGCCAAAGGATTTCAGCACACCGTTGATTGAGTCGGTGCCTGCATAATAGAGCAATAAAATGAGAACCAGTTCGGGCACAGCCCGAACGATTGTCGTATAACCATTCAGCAGAGTTTTGACCCAGGCTGGCCCCGAAAGCTTTCCCACAGCGCCAAGCAGGCCCAAAGCCAAGCCAAAGGCATAACCGAAAACAGAAATCTCTACGGTTTTGACGGCACCCCAGAACAGCTCATCGCCATAGCCTTGGTCGCCCCAGGAAAGAAGCGTTGTCAGCGGTGCGGCGGCGGCAAACATCATCACAATGAAACGGCGGGAAAACGGCGGGCAACATTTTAAAGTGGCCCGCCTTATGCCTTATTTCTTCGGCGATTCAACTTTGCCTTGCAACTTCCAAGTGGCAGTAATTTTTTCAAATGTGCCATTGGCAGCCAGATCAGCAATGCCTTTGTTCAACTTTGTGAGTGTATCTGCATCATCTTTGCGGATACCAAAACCAACGCCTGGGCCTAAGATATCAATATCAATCGGCACAGCGCCTTTTTGTTCACAGCACACGCCTTGATCGGATGTTAAGAACGCATCCAAGGCCACGCCGTCTGCCATCACATAATCCAAGCGACCAGCAGCCAAATCAGCATTGGCTTCATCTTGTGTGGCATAGGTTTTAACAACAGCGCCCTTTGGTTCATAATACTTGGCCAGATATGCTGCGTGAGTTGTGGAAACCTGCACGCCAACATTTTTGCCCTTCAAATGTTCGGGGCTGAAATCTTTATCAGCGCCCTTGGCACCAATGATCACAGCAAGTGAGTTGTAATACATGCTGGAGAAGTTGATTGTTTTGGCGCGTTCAGGTGTGATGGACATTGATGACATGATGGCATCAAACTTCTTGGCTTGAAGGGCTGGAATAATGCCATCCCATGCCACTTCTTCGATGGAGCATTTTTCGCCGATATCAGCGCAGACAGCATTCATAAAATCAACTTCCCAGCCAACCCATTTGCCTGAAGCATCTTTCGAGGTGAATGGTGCATAAGGCTCTGCGGCCACGCCCATTTTAATATCAGCAAAAGCAGGAACGGCTTGGGCCAATGTAAAAGCTGTAAAAGCACCTAGAATATACTTTGTTGATAATTTCATTTTCATCTCCATTTAATAATTCAATAATTTCCCATCGTTTTACACTTCTAATGAATGCTTGAAACGAATTGCTTGCAGCGCGCACTGATGGGCGAACCAAATACTTTTTGTGGCGGGCCTTCTTCTTCTACCTTGCCTTGATGCAGATAAATAACGTGAGAAGAAACATCGCGCGCGAATTTCATTTCATGTGTCACCAAAATCATGGTGCGGCCTTCTTCGGCCAAATCTCGAATAACTTTCAAAACTTCGCCCACCAATTCGGGGTCCAACGCGGAAGTAGGTTCATCAAACAACATCACCTTGGGATCAATACACAAGGCGCGGGCAATGGCTGCGCGTTGTTGCTGACCGCCTGACAAAAATGCGGGATATTGATCACGCTTTTCATAGAGGCCAACTTTGTTGAGAAGTGCTTCAGCATGTTCAATGGCTTCAGCGCGTGGCACTTTCAAAACATGGATCGGTGCTTCAATCACATTTTGCAAAACCGTCATGTGTTGCCACAAATTGAAACTTTGAAACACCATAGCAAGACGCGTACGAATGCGTTCAAGCTGTTTGCGATCTACGGGGTGTAAATTGCCATCTTTGTTAGGCTTTAAAACAATCTCTTCACCCGTGACGAGAATACGCCCCTGAGTTGGCATTTCGAGAAAATTGATACAACGCAAAAAGGTGCTTTTGCCCGAACCAGACGCACCAATCATTGAAACAACATCGCCTTTTTTGGCGTTCAGGCTTACGCCGCGCAACACCTCAAGTTGGCCAAAAGCCTTATGTAGATCATAGACCTCAACAGCCGATTGTGTCGTGTCGTTCTTCAAATTTCCGCCCTGTCGTTTTTTCTAAGCTTAGCAGGCCAAGCGAACACGTCAAATGGCATTCATCATGGATTTAGCAATCTTGCCGTGTTCGAATCTCAGCTGGCCCAGATCAACGCCAATGGGCAAACCGTCTGCCACGCGCCAATTTCCGGCGATCATCACGCGGTCCGCCCTGTGGGCACCACACAGTACCAAAGCGGCCAGCGGATCCCCTGCCCCTGAAAAACGCAGCTCGTCAAGTTTGAACAGGGCCAGATCGGCCTGTTTGCCAACCGCGATTTCGCCCACGTCATCACGGCCCAAACAGGCGGCCGAACCCTTGGTGGCCCAGCGCAACGCATCCAAATGGGTTACTTTCTGGCCATAGGTGAGGCGGTTTATCATCAACGCGTGGCGAACACCTTCCATCAGGTTGGAAGAATCGTTTGAAGCCGATCCATCAACGCCCAAGCCCACATTTACGCCTGCCGCTTCAAGCTCACAGGTGCGGCATTGGCCTGAAGCCAGCACCATGTTGGACGTCGGGCAATGGCAAACGCCAACGCCGTGGCGGCCAAGCTTGGCAATATCCGCATCATTAAAGTGAATGCCGTGGGCAAGCCACGTACGGTTTGAAAGCCAGCCGCAATCTTCCAAATAATCCAGCGGGCGCATGTTGAATGTGGCTTGGCAAAAGGCATCTTCATCCTTGGTTTCGGCCAAATGGGTGTGCAATCGGCAATTCTGTTTTGTCGCCAATGTTGCAGTATCACGCATCAATTGGCGCGTGACTGAAAATGGTGAACATGGTGCCAGTGCGATTTGAATTGAAGCACCAGCGCCCGGTTGATGGAATTTTTTGATAACGCGTTCGCAATCTGCCAGAATCGAATCATGGTCTTGCACCACGCTGTCTGGCGGCAAGCCACCATCTTTTTCAGACAAGTTCATGGAGCCGCGTGTTACCATCATGCGCATGCCCAGTGCGTTGGCTTCTGACACCTGAATATCCATCGCGTCTTCCAAACCTTTTGGAAACACATAGTGATGGTCTGATGTGGTAGTAACGCCAGACATTAAAAGCTCTGTCAAAGCCAGTTTTGATGCAATGGACAAAGCATTTGGCGTAAGCTTCGCCCAACGCGGATAAAGCGCTTTCAACCAATCAAAAAGTTCTTTGTTGATGGCCTCTGGGTGGGCGCGGGTGAGGGTTTGATAGAAATGATGATGCGTGTTGATCAGCCCCGGCAAAACCACATGCTCAGAAGCGTCAAACACCTGATCGTGAGTGGGCGCTGCCCCGGCTTTGACCAACTCAACAATTTTGCCGCCTTCGATGACAATGCCACCCTCGGCGTTTTCAGCCAGAATTGACAGAGGGTTCTTGATCAACAATCGCATTTCAGTCTAACCTTTAGCTAAGAGGTTGAAATAGCATGCCTCACGGGAGTTCAAAATGAAATCAAACAAAACCATCGCACTGGTATCCATCGCAGGCTTTTTGGCATCATCTGCCACGGGCGTTGTGCGCGCGGCCGATATGGAAGGCCAACTTAATATTGTGGCTTGGGCTGGCTATGTTGAACGCGGCGACAGTGACAAAGCCTATGATTGGGTGACAGGTTTTGAAAAAGAAACCGGCTGCAAAGTGAATGTGAAAACGGCGGCCACGTCTGATGAAATGGTAACGCTGATGAACCAAGGGGGCTTTGATCTTGTAACCGCATCTGGCGATGCATCATTGCGTTTGATTGCCGGCAAAAAAGTGCAGCCAATTGATGTGACCAAAATTGCCAATTGGGCCAATGTGGATAAGCGCCTGCAAGACGCACCTTGGAACACGGTTGATGGCAAGCATTATGGAACACCTTATCAATGGGGCCCTAATGTTTTGGCTTATAACACCAACGTTTTCAAAAC
>JAYWFC010000122.1:0-10470 GCA_043778995.1 Aestuariivirga sp. | reverse complement strand
AGACGAAAAACTGAAATGCGGCGAGAACACCTTGAACAATTGTCCATTTGGAAGAATCACGGCGCAAGCGCTCTTCGGCGCTGTAGAGGCCTTGTCTTACTGACAAATTTCTCGGTTTATCCATGTATCTCCCCGAGCCCGCTTCTGTTTTGGAGTTTTTTGAGCGGGGCTTCGAGATGAGATTAGAACTATTTTGAACAATGTGTCAACTTATCTTGACGTCTAGTTTAATTGACACTATATAGAAAATGTCCGACATTGAAGATTCATCTGTCAATTTTTCTTGACGTTGAGAATTTTCCAGTGTGAAATTACCCTCGTGGAATAGTTCAGCTTATTCAAGACTGGCGTTCTGGGAGGGCAAGCAATGTCGAATGAATTGCAGCGGGTTCGCTTCAACCGGCCAGATGTTGGGATTGAACGTTTGAAAACGTTGACCAACCCTCTTGCTGCTGTGGTAGCGAAACCGACGGAAAGTCGACTACAAGATTTCGCTTCCGTAATTGAAAATATCATCGTGCCACGCCTTTTAATGAGCCACGTTAACAATAATACTTCGTTGGCAAATGAAAAAGTTTCTCTCCGCAATGTGGCCGTATCTGACTTTATAAAGCTTACAACGCAAGATGATCCTTCTGTTGCGATAGAATATGTGAGGCATTTGATGGCCAACGGCGTTCCATTCCAAGACGTGCTTCTTGAGCTTATGGCTCCGGCTGCCCGCGTTTTGGGCGAACGCTGGGAACAAGACCAAGCCAGTTTTGTTGAAGTGGCTTTGGGCGTTTCTCGTATGCACCGCATTTTACGCGAATTTGACGGCGTTCCTTCGCATTTGTGGAGCGATGCTGGCTTTGGACGTCATGCGCTGTTGTTGCCGGCACCGGGTGAACTTCACTCGTTCGGTTTGCGCTTGGTGCAAGAATTTTTGTTGCGTGAAAGTTGGACTGTCACCAACCAACCCGTCGCAACGGTAGAAGAGTTAGGCGATTTGGTGGCATATGAATTTTATGACATTGTAGGGCTGTCGTTAAGCGGCCAAACAAATGTACAAGCGTTTTTGGAATCTATTCGCGTGATTCGTCAAAAATCGAAAAATAGGCACGTGAAAGTTATTGTCGGTGGCCATCTTTTTGTCGAACGGCCAGAGTTAATTGAGTCTTGTGGTTCAGACGCCTACGCCGTAGACGCACCTGCAACCGTTACTATTGTCAACGGCTGGGCAAATCAATTGTCCTCCGGGGCTTGAAGGGAATAATAAATTGACGAGTTATGCAAGTGCATCTGGCACTCCGGTTTATGATCCCGCAATTGGCTTACAAGACCCCGGGTTAGTTGCTTCCATTTTATCGACCGCCGTTGACGTTACAATTTTGATGACAGGCGAAGGTATTATCTGCGACCAAGTTTTATCGGCGCCCGAAATGCCGCGCAGTTTGTTTACAGGTTGGCCGGGCAAGGCGCTTTCCGACACTGTTACAATTGAAAGCCGCATAAAAATTGAACAATTGTTAGGCGAGGCTGGCAATGGCGCGCCGCGTTGGCGTCAGGTCAACCACCCTATGCATGGCGGCCTTGATATTCCTATCAGCTATAGCATGGTAAAAGTTGGCCCGAATGGCCACATCATTGCCATTGGCCGCGATATGAGCACAGTTGCCCAGCTGCAACATCGGCTGCTTTCAGCCGAACAAGCAGTTGAACAAGAATATCAACGTTTGCGCAATTCTGAAACGCGCTTTCGCGTGTTGCTGCAATCAGCCACCGACGCCATTATGATTGTTGATGCCAGATCTGGCCGCATTGCCGAATGCAATGCGGCTTCTGCCAGCTTGCTTAGCCGACCTTTAAAACGCATCGAAGGCGTTGGCTTAGAAGATGTGTTCGGTGCTGATGATTGGGCTTCTATCAAAACCTCTCTTGATCACTTGCGCACTGCTGGCCGCACTGAAGATATTGTCTTGCGCCCCACCGCAGAACGCCAGCAAGCTGTGCTTTCGTTCAGCATGTTCCGCCAAGAAAATTCAACCTATTATCTTTTGCGCATGGTTCCACATGCGATTGGAACATCTGCTGTTGTTCTGCCCAAGGCCCAATCCAAAGTCGTAAAGATCATCAGCGAAATGCCTGATGGATTTATCGTCACTGATACGGATATGAAAATTTTAACGGCCAATTCCGCATTCTTGGAACTGGTTCAGCTTGCATCTGAAGAACAAGCGCGCGGCATATCGCTGGATACATGGCTTGGCCGACGCGGCATTGATATTGGCCAGATGATAAGCCAACTTCAAGAAAAAGGTGAAATTCGCAATTTCCACACCATCATCCGCGGTCAATTTGGTGCGGTTGAAGATGTTGAGGTTTCAGCCGTTTCAGTGATGGAGGGTGAGACACCGTGTTTTGGTTTTGCTTTGCATCATGTCAGCCGCCAAACAGCCAATCTGAAAAAACAAGATCAAAGCCTTTTGCGATCTGTTGATGAATTCACCAAACTTGTGGGCAAAGTTCCGTTGAAGGAACTGGTGCGTGAGTCGACTGATATTATCGAACGCTTGTGCATTGAAGCGGCCTTGCAAATGAATGGCGATAATCGTGCCAATGCCGCGGAAATGTTGGGGCTTTCACGCCAAAGTCTTTATGTGAAATTGCACCGCTATGGCATTGACGATATGGGCCTGACAGAATTGGCGAATTGACGTCTAAAAGTGTAAATCTGGATTGACACTTTAGAGCGATGGCACTATCTTTTTTTGATGATCAATTCGCTTGCTTCACCCGCTGCTTCTTCAACCCCAAGTTTGCGCGCAAGCCTTGAATTGCTCAAACCCGTTACGTGGTTTGCACCCATGTGGGCCTATGGTTGCGGCATTGTTTCTTCGGGCGTTTCAGTCACTGATCATTGGTGGACACTGCTTGCGGGCATAGCGCTGTGTGGGCCACTTGTGTGTGGAACGTCACAGGCCTGCAATGATTGGTATGATCGCCACGTTGATGCCATCAATGAACCGCATCGCCCCATTCCATCTGGCCGTGTGCCCGGGCGCTGGGGGCTTTACATCGCGCTGGGTTGGACAGTTGTTTCCTTGGCTGTTGCATTTTCGCTGGGGCTTTGGGTTTTTTACTGCACGATTTTTGGCCTGCTTGTAGCTTGGGCTTATAGTGCGCCACCATTACGATTGAAGATGAATGGCTGGTGGGGAAACAGCGCCGTTGGCCTGTGCTATGAAGGCTTGCCGTGGTTTACTGCTGCTGCCGCCATGTTGGCCGCAAGGCCGCCTAACGAAATTTTGGTGCTGGCGCTGCTTTATAGTTTGGGCGCGCATGGCATTATGACATTGAATGATTTTAAAGCCGTTGAGGGCGACAGGCAAATGGGCATTGCGTCTTTGCCTGTGCAGCTTGGTGAAGCCAATGCGGCCAAACTTGCTTGTGTTGTGATGGCCCTGCCCCAAGTTATTGTGGCTGGCCTTTTATCACATTGGAACCGGCCGTTTTATGCTGGCCTTGTTGCCATATCGCTGGGCCTGCAAGTTCTTTGCATGATGCGCTTGGTGGATGATCCCAAAAAATATGCGCCTTGGTATAATGGCACAGGCGTTACACTTTATGTTTTAGGCATGTTGGCTTCGGCCATTGCCATTCGCGGGGGGCTTTGATGCCGACAAAAACTTTGGGCTGGCTTGGCATCGCGCGGTTTGGATTGGCGCAAGCATCATTGGGTTCAATCGTTGTGCTCACCACAACCACAATCAATCGCGTGATGGTGGTTGAACTTTCAATGTTGGCCATCATCCCCGGCCTTTTGGTGGCTTGGCATTATGGCTTGCAGGTTTTGCGACCACGTTGGGGCCATGGCTCAGACAATGGCGGAAAACGCACACCGTGGATTATTGGCGGCATGGCAACATTGGCTGTGGGTGGTTTTCTTGCCGCTGTTTCAGTGTGGCTTGCGTCCAACTTTTATTGGGCAGGCTTAGCAATTGCCACAGTTGCTTTCACGTTGATCGGCGTTGGTGTTGGCGCTGCTGGCACATCGCTTTTGGTGCTGCTTGCCGAAACTGTAAAGCCCGAACGCCGCGGCGCTGCGGCCACCGTTGTGTGGACCATGATGATCATGGGCTTTATTTTAACCACCGTTGTTGCGGGCCGGTTTCTTGATCCGTTTTCCATGCAAAGGCTTGTAGTCATTGCGGGCGTTGTGACCGGGCTTGCGTTCCTCATCAGCGTGCTTGCTGTGTGGGGCGTTGAAGTCAAATATGCCAAGAAAACCGTTGCCAAGCCTGAAGCAGAAAAGGTGAATTTCGCTGATGCCCTAAAAGATGTTTGGCAAGATATTGATGCGCGGCGTTTTGCAATTTTCGTATTTATCTCTATGGTGGCCTATAGCGCGCAGGAATTGATTGTTGATCCTTTCGCTGGCTTCTTATTTAATTTCACACCGGGCCAATCCACCTCACTTTCGGGCACGCAACACAGCGGCGTTTTGATGGGCATGATTTTGGTGGGCGTTGCATCATCATTTGCAGCGCGCGCCAAAGCTTTGGCTTTGCGCAACTGGACGGTGATTGGCTGCGTGCTTTCAGCCTTGGCTTTAACGGGCTTGGTGGGCGCAGCTATGGTGGGGCAAACTTGGCCTTTGAAGCAAAATATTTTTGCTTTGGGCTTTGCCAATGGCATGTTTGCTGTGGCGGCCATTGGCTCCATGTTCAGCGCTGCCGCGGGGCAATCATCGCGTGAAGGCATTCGCATGGGGTTGTTTGGCGCGTCTCAAGCCATCGCCTTTGCAGCGGGTGGCTTTCTAGGCACAATCACCGTTGATATTTTAAAAGCCGTCACCCATTCAAACGCTATCAGCTATGGCAGCGTGTTCGGCTTGGAAGCGGGGCTGTTTATTGTTTCAGCGTTTTTGGCATTGCGCATCGGTGCGCCTAAAAAATCAACCGCTGCAAATCTGATTTTGGCGGCACAACCATGAATGAAACATTTGATATTATCATCGTTGGCGGCGGGCCTGCGGGTGCCACCACGGCGCAACTTACCGCCAAGGCAGGCAAACGCGTTTTGTTGCTTGATAGGGCTGGCCGCATAAAACCTTGCGGCGGCGCTGTTCCGCCACGGCTGATCCGGGACTATGAAATTCCCAGCCATCTGATTGTGGCGCGCATTGATGCCGCACGCATTGTTTCCCCATCGGGAAGGCTTGCGCATATGCCGGTTGATGGCAGTTATGTTGGCATGGTTGACAGGCAAGACTTTGATGAATTTTTGCGCTGCCGCGCCGCTGAAGCTGGTGCCACCCGTGTGACGGGAACCTATACCAATTCAACCCGCGATGATGACGGCGTTTTGCGCATTCACTATGAATTGAAAGACGGCACAAAAGATTCTGCTCGCACCAAACTTGCCATCGGCGCTGATGGTGCCTTATCGAAACTGGGCCGCGACCATATTGCCGACGCGCATAAAACCAAGTTGGTTTTTGCCTATCACGAAATTGTGGAAAGGCCTGAAGCAGCTGAAACCTATGCGGCAGATCGATGTGATGTTTATTACAACGCACGCTATTCACCTGATTTTTATGCTTGGGTTTTTCCGCATGGCAAAACCGCAAGTATTGGCACGGGCAGCGCACATAAAGGTTTTGCGCTGCGTGAAGCCGTTGCAAAGTTAAGGCTCGATGCGGGTTTGGCCGAAAGCAAAACTCTTCGCAAAGAAGGTGCGCCCATTCCTCTAAAGCCTTTGAAACGTTGGGATAATGGCAAAGACGTTTTGCTGGCTGGCGATGCCGCTGGTGTTGTGGCACCTGCATCTGGCGAGGGCATTTATTATGCTATGTTGGGCGGCGAATTGGCGGCCGATACGGCTTTGGCATTTCTGAAATCCGGCAATCCAAAGGAACTTCTCTTGGCCCGCAAACGTTTCATGCGTGCCCATGGTATGATCTTCCGTGTGCTTGGTGTGATGCAACATTTCTGGTATGGAAGTGATGCAAGGCGCGAGCGTTTTGTAAGCATGTGCCGCGATAAAGACGTTCAACGGTTAACGTGGGCTGCTTATACCGAAAAGAAATTACAAAAGGCTGGGGCAATGGCACACGCAAGAATTTTCTTCAAAGACATGGCCCACCTTTTGGGCATTGTTGCACCGTGATTCCAACCACCCCGTTTTATCAGGCCCTGCTTGGCGGCATTTTATTCTGCACAGTGTTGGGTGTGGCCGGTGGTCTTTTGACCAAGCTTTCACCGTGGTATTATAGCTTGCGCCAACCTGGTTGGAAGCCACCGGATTGGGCGTTCGGCCCGGTGTGGACCAGCATTTTTATCTGCCTCAGCTTTGCCATTGCCTATGCGTGGGATGGCGCAACTTCGGGCCAACGCATTGCAATTTTGGTGGCGCTTTTTATCAACGGCGCATTGAATGTTTCGTGGAGCGCGTTGTTCTTCACCATGCACAAACCTGCATTGGCTTTTTATGAGTTGATTTTCTTTTGGTTCAGCGTTGCTGGTTTGATCGTTGTTTTGGGCGGCGTTTCAAAAACCTCTCTGCTGTTGTTGCTGCCTTACATCATATGGGTGACGATTGCTGGTGTTCTGAATTACAGCATTGTTCAGTTGAACCGATGATGATGCTTGATGAACTTGTTGGGTCAGCTGCAATTACGGCAGTGATCTTGGCAATTTTAGCAGCAGAGGCACTTCTCTATATTTTCTATTTCAAACGGCTGCGCAGCATGTTGCCAACTTTGGCGGCGGGCGCTTGCCTTGTGTTGGCCTTGCGTGGGGCATTGTTGCACCATGATACAACCGAGATTGCGGCATTTTTGGCAATGGGTTTTGTATTTCACCTGTTGGAGGTTCGGGCATGGTTGAAAATGTCAAAACACCAGCCACAGTAACCAAACTTAAGCGTGGGCTTGATGGCGACATCGAACAGCGCAAGAAAGACCATATCGAGATTATTTTATCGGGCGCTGCCCGGCACACTGAAGGCAACGGCTTTGACGCCTTGTCATTTGTGCACAATGCTTTGCCTGAACTTGATTTTAATGAGATTGATCTTTCAACCAAGTTTTTGGGTAAAACTTTAAAGTTGCCTTATCTTGCATCGTCAATGACAGGTGGCCCCGATCAGGGTGGCGTTATCAACCGCAATATTGCTGAAGCGGCGCAAGCTATGGGCTTTGCCATGGGTGTTGGTTCACAACGCATTGCATTGGGCGGCGGCAGTGGCCACGGCTTAAATCGCGACATTCGCCGCGTGGCGCCTGATATTGCGCTTTATGCAAACTTGGGCGCTGTGCAATTTGTTCAAGGCATGAGCATTGATGACGCACGCCGCGCTGTTGATGCCATTTCAGCTGATGCTCTAATTTTGCATCTTAATCCATTGCAGGAAGTTTTGCAGCAAGGCGGCGACGTGAATTGGAAAGGCGTGTTGGCCGCCATGGAAATGGTGTGCCGCCACGTTGGTGTTCCCGTCATCGCCAAAGAAGTCGGTGCTGGCATCAGCGTGGATGTGGCAAAAAGACTTGCAGACATTGGCGTGGCCGCAATTGATGTTTCAGGCTCTGGCGGATCAAGCTGGGCAGCGGTGGAAGGCCTGCGCCGTGCTGATGCCCAAGGGCAAAGCTTGGGCGAGATTTTTCGCAACTGGGGTCTGCCCACCGCGCATTGCCTGCATGCTGTGCACAAGGCCTTACCTGCCATGCCATTGATTGCATCTGGCGGAATTCGTGATGGATTGGATGGTGCAAAGGCCATTCGACTGGGCGCAAATCTTGTGGGCCAGGCTGGGGCATTGTTGCGCGCTGCAACTTTAAGCACCGAGCAGGTGATCGCTCATGTTGCTGTTTGGGAGAAGGCTTTGCGCGTTGCGTGTTTTTGCACAGCCTCACAAAATGTTAATGTTTTAAAGCAAGCGCCAATTGATAGAATAGTACTTGATCCATAAATAATCTGCGGCGTAGATAAGTCCAGTGATACATAAATATTCCACAATTCAACTCTAAACAAAAATCATAACATCGAGACGAGGACACCTATGACCAATACTTTTAAAACAGCGCTGCTGGCATCTGCCATGATTGTTTCAGCAAGTCTCTCAGCATCTGCTGCCGAACACATTATCAACCTGTTGAACAAGGGTGCTGATGGCACTGTTATGGTTTTTGAACCAGGCTTCGTGCGCGCCGCCGTGGGCGACACCATCAAGTTTGTGCCAGTCGACAAAGGCCACTTTGTGCAAAATCTTCCCGGCATGTGGCCAGAAGGCGTTGCTGAAGTGAAAGGCAAAGTCAGCGAAGAGCTGATTGTGAAAGTTGATAAGGATGGCTTTTACGGCTTCAAGTGCGCCCCCCATTATCCCATGGGCATGGTGGCCTTGGTGCAAGTTGGCAACGCGCCTGTAACTGATGCAATTAAAGCCATCAGCGTTCCAGGCCCTGCTGGCAAGCGCATAGCAGCTGATTTGGAATTGGCCGCAAAGCCTTAATTTCAATTCATCTCAATTTCAAAACGCCCAGCTCGTTGCTGGGCGTTTTTTTATGTGCGCAAAAGAAATCCCAGCAGACACGAGATCTGCTGGGTTGCCGGAAGGCAGTTTTCGCGGAGCTTTTCGAGGGCGATCGGCTCCGCACATTGGCCGCACAATGCGGCAAAGTTTTATTTTGGCAGTGGAACAGTCATATCATAAGGCGCACCGTTCGAGAGACCGTGCTTAATGCCCCAGCTATACCAATCATCCACAACAGTGCCGGTGAGAAGAATGCCGATGCCGCCTGCAATGGGGCAAAGCACCGCGAACCACCAAGCCCAACGATGGATCGATTCCATGGTTGCGTTAAAGCCCATCGTCCAGCGCCAGAACAAAGCGGCACGTTCAGAAGCGGTGCCACGATCGACGATCTGTTCAATTTCGCGCTCTCCACCGTAACGGGACACTGCAAGAATTGTTGCAGCATGCATGGCGAACAAAAGAGCAGAGCCATAAAGGAAGGCAATCGAGATCATATGGAACGGGTTATAGAATAAGTTGCCATGGCCAACCGAGAAGTTGTTGGTCCATTCCAAGTGAGAGAAGATGCCAAACGGCACAGCTTCACTGAAATTTCCCATCAACAGCGGGCGCAAGAAACCCAGAACCAAGAACAACCAGATCGCTGCGGCAAAGGCATAAGACACATGCGTGCCCATGCCCAAAGCCCGCGCGCGGCGATATGTGCGCAACCACCACATCAGCACAGATGCTGTGAGGAAGAAGCCTGCCATTTGCCACCAGCCGCCCTCGTTCAAGGGGGCCAATGCCAAACCATATTTTGCCGGCGGCGGATCCAGCGTGAGCCAGAAAAAGCGCTTGAGGAACTGAATGGGGCTCCAATGAACCGAAGCCAACATATTCAGACCAATAATTTCAAACGCCACAAATCCGCAGATCAATGAAGCCATGCCCAGAAAGCCAAGATAAAACGGGCCTATCTGTGCATCACCAATTTTGCCCATTAAGCGGCTGAAAAATGGTATGCCTTGACGTGTGAAGTTGGTGTGCCTGAGCGGCAAACCCATATCTGCTGGGCCGTGAACTTGAACCCGCGTAAAGATGTTTTGATATTCGTACATGAATGCCTCCCGTTAAGACCAAATTGGCAATTGAAGCCACCAGTTCCACCATTCAGGCCAGCTGCCAGAATAAAGTGGGCCGCTGATGATGATGCAAATGGCACCCCAGAATCCAGCACTGAGTGCGATGAAAAGTCCAAGCCTGTGAATGCCAAGTGTGCCAATTGAATAGCCGATGAAATCACGGAAATAAGAGTTCTCATGTTCTGCTGTCTTAACTGGTTCACCCTTTTGCGGGTTGGTTGCTGACAAGATCAAAGATCCATGCAGCGCCAAGGCCAAGCAGGTTGTGAAGAAGAAGCTGACAGCAATCATATGCGCCGGATTGTAATGGAAATTTGCATATTGATAACCAGTGTTCGACACCCATTCCAGATGGCTCATAAAGCCATAAGGAAAACCATTGCCCCAAGCGCCCATTAAAATGGGGCGGAAAATGTTCAATGTGCAAAAAGCAAAAATGGCAACACCAAAAGCAATGGGCACATGAAAGCCCATGCCCAGCTTGCGGCAAATTTCAGCCTCGCGCAAAGCCCAAGACACAAAGGCACCAACTGCACAGAAGGTGATCATTTGCCAAAAGCCGCCAAATTTCAGAGGGGCCAATCTCAGGCCATAAGAAACATCTGGGGGTGCAATGTTAATTTGAAGCGGGTTCCACGTGGCGCCTTGCGAGGCCGCATAAAGGATCATCGCGATGCCGATCAATGTGAAGAACATACCTGTCACACCAAAAAAGCCCACATAGAAGGGACCGACCCAAAAATCAAAAAGGTCTCCGCCGAGCAACGTTCCGCCGCGGACGCGATATTTTCTTTCAAAGCTCAGCATTGCCATCGCAACTCTCCGAATTCAA
>JAYWFC010000121.1:0-10511 GCA_043778995.1 Aestuariivirga sp. | reverse complement strand
GGGGCAAGTTCAAACAATGGCGACATGCGCGCCACAAGAAACACGCCGGCCGTCACCATGGTTGCTGCGTGGATCAAGGCTGAAACAGGTGTTGGACCTTCCATCGCGTCTGGCAGCCATGTGTGCAGCAAGAATTGCGCAGATTTTCCCATAGCGCCCATGAACAGCAACAAGCAGAGGGTTGTGAGCGTATCAAAATCATGGCCTAAAAAGTGAATGGTTTTGCCTACGGCATCTGGCGCATGGGCAAAGATGGTTTGAAATTCTACAGAGCCATAAGTGAGGAACACGCCGAATATGCCCAAGGCGTAACCAAAGTCGCCCACGCGGTTGACAACGAATGCCTTGATGGCGGCAGCGTTGGCACTTTCGCGCGTATACCAAAAGCCAATCAACAAATATGATGCAAGGCCCACACCTTCCCAACCGAAGAACATTTGAATGAGATTATCTGATGTAACCAACATCAACATGGCGAAAGTGAACAACGACAGATAAGCAAAGAAGCGCGGTTGGTTTTCGTCGTGGCTCATATAGCCCAGCGAATAAATATGAACGAGTGCCGACACGGTGTTGACCACCACAAGCATCACCGCTGTGAGCGCATCAAGCCTTATACCCCAGCTGACATTCAACGTGCCTGAAGAAATCCACGGCAACAGCTGAATGCGCAGATCATGGCCTTCATGCAGAAAGCCCGCGAAAATAACCCAGGATAAAACTGCACCAATACACAACAGCCCCGTCGTTAAATACATCGGCCACATTGGGCCTTCATAATGTCCGTGGTGATCATCATGCGAATGAGAATGATCAACATGGGCATCACTATGGGATGTGTGATCACTATAAACATCCGCATCACTGCCCATGTTTTGGAAGGCTTTAGTGCCGAACAGGCCCGCGATCAGCGCGCCCAGCAGAGGCAGAAACAGAATTGCCTGAACCATCTGGGTTAGCCCTTCATCATATTCATATCTTCAACCTCGATCGTGCCGCGGTTTCGGAAATAGGTTACTAAAATGGCAAGGCCAATGGCTGCTTCACCGGCGGCGACTGTGAGAATGAGAAGCGCGAACACTTGGCCCGCCAAATCATGCAGCGTGGTTGAAAAGGCCACAAGGTTGATGTTCACCGCCAGCAACATCAACTCAATTGACATCATAATGATGATCACGTTTTTGCGGTTAAGGAAAATGCCGAAAATGCCAATCGTAAACAGAATGGCCGCAACAGTGAGGTAATGTGACAGAGTGATCATCAAATCCCCTCCCCTGATTTTACTTTTCTAATTTCCATTGCCGTTGCTGGCCCGCGAGCCACTTGGTCTGCAACATTTTGGCGCTTGATGCCCGTGCGGTGGCGCAAGGTGAGGACGATTGCACCAATCATCGCCACCAAGAGAATGAGACCAGCAGTTTGGAAGAAATAAACATATTTTGTGTAAAGCACTTGGCCCAAAGCTTGTGTGTTGGTCAGCGCATGCGGATCAGCCGCAGTAGCATGGGCAACCAGATCGGGCGCTATTTGCCACGTGCCGAAAAGCAGAACCAATTCCACCAGCAAGATCAAACCGATTACCAAACCAACAGGCATATAATGCAACATGCCCTCGCGTAATTCAGCAAAATCAACATCAAGCATCATCACCACGAAGAGGAAAAGCACGGCCACTGCGCCGACGTAGACCACCACCAAAATCATGGCGAGGAATTCAGCGCCCAGCAAAATAAACAGGCCAGCGGCGTTGAAAAAGCACAAGATCAAGAACAACACCGAATGAACCGGGTTCTTGGCCGTGATCACCAACACAGCGCTGGCGATAGCGACACAGGCGAAAAGATAAAAGAAGAAAACTGTTGCCATGTTTTGCCCCCTACCGATACGGCGCGTCGAGCGCTAAATTTCGCGCCACTTCGCGTTCCCAACGATCACCATTCGCCAACAATTTTTCTTTGGTGAACATCAGCTCTTCGCGGGTTTCGGTGGCAAATTCAAAGTTCGGGCCTTCGACAATGGCATCAACCGGGCACGCTTCTTGGCAGAAACCGCAATAGATGCATTTGGTCATATCAATATCATAGCGCGTGGTGCGGCGTGTGCCGTCATTGCGGCGCGGGCCAGCTTCAATAGTAATGGCTTGGGCGGGGCAAATTGCTTCGCACAATTTGCAGGCAATGCAACGTTCTTCGCCGTTTGGATAACGCCGCAAAACATGTTCACCACGAAAGCGCGGGCTAAGCTGGCCCTTTTCATGCGGATAATTTAACGTGGCTTTGGGGGCCACAAGATATTTCAAAGCAAGCCACGTGGCTTTCATAAACTCTTGCAAGAAAAGTTGGCGGCCTACGCCGGTGAGAGACATACTCATGTTGGCAACCATCCCATATAAACGAGAACACCTGAGGTGATTACCACCCAGGTTAAAGACAGGGGCAGAAACACTTTCCAACCCAGACGCATCAATTGATCATAACGATAACGCGGCACGATTGCTTTGGTCATTGCGAACATGAAGAACACAAACACCAGCTTGATGAGGAACCAGATTACACCAGGCACCCAAGTGAAGGGCGCAACGTTGATGATTGGCAACCAGCCACCCAAAAACAAAATCGATGTCATGGCGCACATCATGGTGATGGCCACATATTCACCCAGCATGAAAAGCAAATAGGGCGTTGAAGAATATTCCACCATGAAGCCCGCAACCAATTCAGATTCAGCTTCCACCAAATCAAACGGAGGGCGGTTGGTTTCCGCCAAGGCCGAAATGAAAAACACCACGAACATGGGAAACAGTGGGATAAAATACCAATCCAGAAATGATGCAGGCAGCCCAAGCTTGGTGCCCAAACCATGGTGTTGTGCGTGAACGATATCAGTTAAATTCAACGAGCCTGCGCACAGCAACACCGTGATAATCACAAAACCGATGGACACTTCATAAGACACCATTTGTGCGGCAGAGCGCAGCGCTGACAAAAACGGATATTTCGAGTTCGAAGCCCAGCCGCCCATGATGATGCCGTAAACACCAAGCGATGAAAGCGCAAAGAGATATAAAATGCCCACGTTGATGTTGGCCACAGCCCAACCTTCGTTGAGCGGTATTACGGCCCAAGCCGCCGACGCCAGCAAGGCAGTTACAATTGGCGCAATCACAAACACGCCTTTGTTCGCACCATCGGGGATGATGACTTCTTTTAGCGCGAATTTAATGAGATCGGCAAAAGATTGCAGCAAGCCCCAAGGGCCCACAACGTTGGGCCCGCGGCGCATTTGCACGGCGGCCCACACTTTACGATCAAAATAAATAAGGAACGAAACGGCAATCAAAACTGCGATTAAGAGCACAACGCTTTGCAGTGCGATCCAGGCGATGAGGACAAGTGCTTCAATCATGATTATTCCGCCGCCTGAAGTTTTTGGCCGTTTTTAATGGCCGAACAATCCGCCATAATTTTAGATGCCCGGGCAATCGGGTTGGTGAAATAAAAGTCTTTCACTGGTGATGCGAAGAGCGTGTTTGAAGCTTTGCCCGCTGCGTTTTGCAATTCGTTCAACGCTGTCGCATCAGCCTTGTGGACTTGATCAAGGGCAGCCAATTGGGGCGCCACTTTATACATCGCGGCGCGCAGCTCTTCGATGGAGTTGAAGGGCAATGTTGCGCCAAGTTCTTCTGAAAGTGCGCGAATGATGGCCCAATCTTCACGTGCTTCACCGGGTGGGAATGCGGCGCGCAAGGCCATTTGGGCGCGTCCTTCAGTGTTCACATAGGTGCCAGATTTTTCAACGTAAGCAGCGCCGGGCAGAATAACATCAGCGCGGGCGGCTCCTGCATCGCCGTGGCTGCCGATATAAACCACAAACGTTTTGCCAAGTTTGCTTGTGTCAATTTCATCTGCGCCCGCAAGCAGCAACACGTCCATGTCGCCCGCATTGGCGGCGCTAAGCATAGCATTCGTGTTCATGCCACCTTCACCGGGAAGTGCACAGACGTCAATTGCACCAACACGGCCAGCAGCGGTGTGGAGAATGTTAAAGCCATTCCAACCATCTTTGACAACGCCCAGCGACACAGCCGCTTTTTGCAACATGGCCAAAATTGCAGCGCCATCCGGCCGCGCCAATGCGCCCTGCCCGATGATGAACATTGGCTTTTGCTTGTCGGCAGGTGGATGATCGATGAATTGCTGCAGGGATTCCGGGCCAGCGCCCAGATAATTATATTTGTAGGTGAGATCAGCCTGTTCGCCCACAACACCAATCAAACAGCCACCCAGATTGCTGCGCTTTTTAATGCGTGCATTGAGAACTGGCGCTTCAAGGCGCGGATTTGTTCCGATCAACATGATGGCATCAGCCTGTTCGATGCCGGCAATTGAACTGTTGAAAAGGTAGCCAGCCCGACCGCCATGTTCGCCCAAGGGTGTTCCATCTTGGCGGCAATCAATGTTGTTGAACTTCAGGCTTAACGCCAATTCTTTCAACGCAAAGGCTTCTTCCGCCGAAACCAGATCACCGAGCAAAATGCCCACACGTTCAGGCTTGGCTGATTTAATTTTTGTGGCTGCCCGCGCAAGGGCTTCAGCCCAAGTTGCTGGGCGAAGTTTACCCATGTCGCGCACGAAGGGTTGATCTAAACGCTGTGTCTTCAAACCATCAAAAACGAAGCGCGTTTTATCGCTGATCCATTCTTCATTCACATCTTCATGGGTGCGCGGCAGAATGCGCATCACTTCGCGGCCACGCACGTCGACACGAATGTTAGAGCCAACCGCATCCATAACATCGATGGTTTCGGTTTTGCGCAATTCCCATGGCCGCGCTTTGAATTCATAGGGCAATGACGTGAGGGCACCCACAGGGCACAAATCAATAATGTTGCCCTGCAATTCTGAATTAATTGCCTTGTTCAGATAGGTGGTGATTTCAACATCTTCACCGCGGCCCGAAAGGCCCATTTCTTCAATGCCTGCCACTTCGGTAGTGAAACGCACACAGCGCGTGCATTGAATGCAGCGGTTCATTTCAGTTTTAACCAGCGGGCCTAAATATTTTTCTTCAACAGCGCGTTTGTTTTCCACAAAGCGATTGGAAGATTTGCCATAAGCCATGGCTTGGTCTTGCAAATCACACTCGCCGCCTTGGTCACAAACTGGGCAATCCAATGGGTGGTTGATCAGCAAAAATTCCATCACACCTTCACGGGCTTTTTTCACCATGGGTGTTGTGGTGAAAACTTCTGGCGGTTCGCCATTGGGGCCGGGGCGCAGATCATTAACAGACATGGCGCAAGAAGCTTGCGGCTTTGGCGGGCCGCCCTTCACTTCGACCAAGCACATGCGGCAATTGCCAGCGATGGATAAACGCTCATGGAAACAAAAACGCGGCACTTCTGCGCCCGCTTGCTCGCACGCTTGAAGAAGCGTGAGGCCGTTTTCAACTTCAATTTCGACGCCGTCTATTTTGATCTTGGGCATTATGCGCACCTCAGGGAGCGCATGCGCTCCACGTCCATCACTTCAGCCCAACCGAAGGCAGCTTCGGTGGGGCCATTTTTTTCGTAATCTGCTAACTTATCCATCGCTTCTGTCAGCGTTGGTTGGTGGCCCTCAGGCACATACCAGAACACCATATGCGGGCGCTCCATCATATCAAACCATTCGGCTTTGCGTTTATAAAACTGCGCATGAGCGGTTTTGAAAACATAGTTTTCAAGTGATTTAGCATCAGTCCAGACCGACATGTTGACAGCAAAATCATCACCCACCCGCAGATCAGTGGCATTGTTGCCAGAACCCACAAGCCGCCAAACAAAACCCGGCGCACGTTCAGCCAAAGCGTTCACGCGATCCAAATTATCCATAAACCCAGCCATCCGCATATCCGAAGTTGGATATTTGAATTTGCCAATGTCGAGTTCAGCGAGGTGCATGTTTCAGTGCGTGCCCTTGAACTTGGCGGCATGCAGATGTTCATTCTCCAGCAATTCCTCGGCGGGGTAATCATCGATTTTGTCGAAGCTATCCGCTAAAACCCAATTTCCAGTTATATTGCGGCGCGCGGCCAGCGTCCAGAAGCGCATCGAATTCGCTATCATCTGTGGCCACATCGCGAACATCATATGAGGCGGCACGCCCTGCATGGTGTTGGCGTTCATATAGGGCAGTTCAGAATGTTCATTCATGACGGACTTCCTTTACTGGCTGAGACTGGATTTTCAAAAGTGTTTTCAACCCGCTTTGAACGGGCAAAATACATCGACCAAACAATCACGTAAAAAATTCCTCGGCTGGTATCCGCGGTATCCCTTGCACTGACAGGCGAGTCTGGATCAATCGCAGCAATCATGTGCAATGACCAGAAGTCGACAGTCAACGCGATGGCGTACACAACATAATGAATAAGAGCCATGTTGCGCACGCCCGCTCGCCTCACAAAAATCCGATAGAGGCACATGCCTGCACTCAAGATGACGGCTGCGCCAGCCAAAAAGGACAGCGCCATGGGCACCCGCAACTTTGTGGCTATGGGCAAGTTAGAATGGAGAAGAGCGTCTACGACGCCTGGCTGCATGAAAGTGGAAAATAAGTTGAAAGCTGTCAGACAAATTAACCCAACAAATCCAAGGATCGGCAGAATAAGCCAACCGCCGATACCCGAAACTTGAAGAAAATCTTTTGAGTCCGCTTGCGCCATCATCTACTCCGCTGCATGGCGCACTGCGCCTTCTTGGGTTGAGCGATATGTATAAGCGTCAATGCGCGCTTCGATCATCGGGCGGAAATGTGTAATCAAGCCTTGGATGGGCCAAGCGGCAGCGTCGCCCAGCGCACAAATTGTGTGGCCTTCGATTTGTTTGGTCACTTCCAGCAACATATCAATTTCGCGCTTTTCGGCGCGGCCTTCGACCATGCGGCTCATCACGCGCCACATCCAGCCCGTGCCTTCGCGGCAAGGGGTGCATTGGCCACAGGATTCATGCATGTAAAATTTTGATAGACGCGCAATGGCCTTGATCAGATCAGTGGATTTATCCATCACGATCACTGCTGCTGTGCCCAAGCCTGAACGCAGTTTCGAGAGCGAGTCAAAATCCATCGGCGTATCGATAATCTGTGCAACTGGCACCATGCGCACCGATGAACCGCCAGGAATAACAGCGAGCAAATTATCCCAACCACCGCGAACGCCGCCGCAATGCTTGTCGATCAACTCGCGGAACGTAACGCCCAGAGCTTCTTCCACATTGCATGGCGTGTTCACATGGCCTGAAATGCAAAACAGTTTCGTGCCCACGTTGTTGGGTGTGCCGATCGAATTAAACCACGTTGCACCCCGGCGCAGAATTGTTCCCGCAACGGCGATGGATTCCACATTGTTGACAGTTGTTGGCGCACCATAGAGGCCCACGTTAGCGGGAAATGGTGGCTTCATGCGCGGCTGGCCTTTTTTGCCTTCCAAGCTTTCAAGCATGGCAGTTTCTTCGCCGCAAATATATGCGCCAGCACCATGGGCGACATAAAGATCAAAATCCCAACCATGGATGTTATTCTTGCCAATCAGGCGGGCTTCATAGGCTTGGTCAATTGCGGCCTGAAGGCGCTCACGCTCACGAATATATTCGCCGCGCACATAAATATAGCCAACGTTGCAAGCCATGGCCATGCCAGCAAGCAAACAGCCTTCCACCAGCAAATGCGGATCATGGCGCATAATCTCACGGTCTTTGCATGTGCCTGGTTCGGACTCGTCAGCGTTGACCACGAGGTAATGCGGGCGTTCGCCCACAACCTTGGGCATAAAGCTCCATTTCAGTCCAGTCGGAAAACCAGCGCCGCCACGGCCACGAAGGCCAGAGGCTTTCACTTCATTCACAATCCAATCACGGCCCTTGTCGATGAAGCTTTTGGTATCCACCCAACAACCACGTTGTTTGGCACCCTCTAAGCCCCAATCGTGGAGGCCGTAGAGGTTGGTGAAAATGCGGTCTTTATCAGCGAGCATGGTTTATTCTCACTTTTTCTTTTTCGCTGGAACAGATTTTTTGGCGATAGGTTTCTTCACAGCAGATTTTTTCGATGGTAACTTTTTTGCAGCAACTTTTTTCGCCATTGGCTTTTTCGCAGGCGACTTCTTGACAGATGTTTTTTTCGCTGGTGTCATTTTGACCGAGGCAACGCGCGTAATCACAGGCACATTTGCAGGTGCAGCCGGAGCAACAACAGGCGCTGGAGCAGCGGCAGGTGCCGCCATAGGTGGTGGCGGAGGTGGCGCTTCAACACGCGTAAATGTGCGTTGTTTGTTATATAATGTTTTGTCGGTCAGCGTTGATGCGCCACCTATCGCCATGGAAAATTGGCGACCATTTTGTGGGCCAGCTTTCACAGCCTTGCCAGATTGAAAATCTGCAATCAGCTTTTCCAACGTTTCAGGGGTTAAATCTTCGTAAGTGTCGCTCCACACTTGGATCATGGGCGCGTTCACGCAGCTGCCCAAACATTCAACTTCTTCCCATGACATATTGCCGTCGGCTGAAATGTGATGTGGCTCTGGGTGAATGTGTTTTTTGCACACGTCCATCAAATCTTCGCTGCCGCGCAACATGCAAGGCGTTGTGCCACACACTTGAATATGCGCCTTGCGGCCCACAGGAGACAACTGGAACATTGTGTAAAACGTGGCCACTTCATATACGCGGATGAAGCTTAGGCCCAACATTTGCGCCACATATTCAATGGCGGGGCAAGGCACCCAACCATCATTTTGTTCTTGCGCGCGCCAAAGAAGTTGGATGACGGCAGAAGCCTGTTTGCCCGCAGGGAATTTAGCAATAATTTTTTTAGCCCAAGACAAATTGTCTGGCGTGAAAGAAAAGCTTGCCGGTTGTACGGGATCTAAACGACGAACACTCATTTTGTTAACTCAAAGCAGGAAAACGGCGGCGACACCCTTTCTGATCTAAGAAAATTCTCGAGCGTTTCTGTCGAGCCAATACAAAGATAGATTGAACTGCTTTTTTGAAGGTAGTTTGCAAAGTTAGGCTTTCCTCTTTGATCAACAAATGTGACTGATGTTTTGAATTCATAACCCTGTGTGATAAGCTCTTGCATTCCTGTCTGCACAGGATCTTTGTGCGGAGGAGTTTCAGCCAAAGCTACGCCTACAATTAGACGAAAAAAAAGAATTAAAAATAATCCATATTTGGTTTTGTGCTGCATTATCTATCTACCTCACCAAAAACAATATCAAGCGAACCCAAGACAGCGCTCACATCCGCCAATTGGTGGCCGCGGCACATAAAATCCATGGCTTGCAAATGGGCAAAGCCTGGTGCGCGCAAGCGGCAGCGATAGGGTTTGTTGCTGCCATCGCTGACCAGATAAACACCAAACTCGCCCTTGGGCGCTTCAACGGCAACATACACTTCACCAGCGGGAACTTTATAACCTTCAGTATACAGTTTGAAATGGTGGATCAAGGCTTCCATTGATCGTTTCATTTCGCCCCGTTTAGGGGGCACAACTTTTCCATCCAGTGTTGAAATGGGACCTTGGCCAGCGGGGCTTGAAAGCATGTTTACACATTGCTTCATAATTTTAATCGACTCACGCATTTCTTGAACGCGGATCAGATAACGATCATAGTTATCGCCGTTCTTGCCGATGGGAATGTCAAAATCCATTTCAGAATAACATTCATAGGGCTGGCTTTTGCGCAAATCCCAAGCAGCACCAGAGCCGCGCACCATCACGCCGGAAAAGCCCCACTTAAAACAGTCTTCCAGCGACACAACGCCAATATCAACATTGCGCTGTTTGAAAATGCGGTTTTCAGTGAGAAGCGTTTCCACATCGTCAATCTTGGCGGGGTGAACATCACAAAAATGGCCAATGTCGTCGATCAATTTTTGTGGCAAATCTTGGTGAACGCCACCGGGCCTGATATAGGCGGCGTGCATACGGCTGCCTGAAGCGCGTTCATAAAAGCCTAGCAGTTTTTCACGCTCTTCAAAGCCCCAGAGGATTGGCGTTAAAGCGCCAACGTCCAATGCTTGCGTCAACACATTCATTTGATGTGACATCACGCGGCCAATTTCCGAGAAGAGAATTCGGATGAGCTGGCTGCGCTTAGGCACTGTAATGCCTAACAATTTTTCAACTGCAAGTGCAAACGCATGTTCCTGATTCATCGGCGCCACATAGTCGAGGCGATCAAAATAAGGCACGGCTTGCAGATAGGTTTTTTGCTCGATCAGCTTTTCTGTGCCGCGATGCAGCAGGCCGATGTGTGGATCAACACGTGTGATAATTTCGCCATCAAGCTCCAGCACCATGCGCAAAACGCCGTGTGCCGCCGGATGCTGCGGGCCGAAGTTGATTGTAAAGTTACGAACTGTTTGTTCAGTCATTGCTTGGCCTTCTCATCGCCCGGCAGCACATATTCTGTGCCTTCCCATGGCGATAAATAATCAAACTGGCGCATTTCCTGAACCAGTTTCACGG
>JAYWFC010000120.1:0-26609 GCA_043778995.1 Aestuariivirga sp. | reverse complement strand
ATATTATCGACAGCAGTAACACCGCCTGCAAAACGTTTGGCCACATTGCGGATGGAAATAATTGGTTCAGTCATCATGTTCCTCAATGCCCACTTTTATTGGGGGCTTGCAGTTTCATGGCAAGCAAAGTTGCAGCCAAAGTTATAACAATCAAAATGGTGGATGCGGCATTGATTTGCATGTCAACGCCACGTTTCACCATGCCGTAAATTTTAACCGGAAACGTGACTGAGCCGGGGCCTGATGAGAACAGCGTGATCACAAAATCATCAAGCGAAAGCGTGAAGGCCAGAAGCCCGCCCGCAACCAAACTTGGCACCATGAAGGGCACCAACACATTCATAAAGGTTTGAGTTTCAGTTGCGCCTAAATCTTTTGATGCTTCTTCAAGCTGGCGATTAAAGCCTTGCAAACGTGCACGCACAACAACGGCCACGAAAGGAAAACAGAACGCAATATGGGCGAAGATAATGTTGATGAGGTTAAACGGCCACAGCCAATCACGCACACCCGCCATCATGCCCGTGTAGGAAAAAAACATGGCCAACGAAATGCCCATACAAATTTCGGGCACAACGATGGGCAGTGTCATAAAACCTTCATAGGCATTTTTGAACGGAAATTTAAAACGCCAGAGGGCCAGAGCCGTCATCGCACCAAAAATTGTTGAGAAAATTGTGGAGAGAATGGCGATGGTGATCGAATTGCTGAGCGCATAAAAAATGGCTTCATTGTGCCATGCCTTCACATAATTCATAAATGTGAAACCGTGCCAAACGCCACTTTTATCAACGTTGAAAGAGAACGCGATCAACGACGCAATGGGCGCATAAAGAAAAACCAGAACGGCTGCGAACAAAATCATAATCCACGGTCTGCGCGCATAATCCAGCGGGCCTTGGCCCGGTTTTAATTGCTTGCTCATGCGTCAACCCCTTTGGAGCGGCGTGCCACAACAGCGCGAATGATCAACGCAATAAATGTTGCATACATCAAGATGAATGAAAGTGCCGCGCCAAAGGGCCAATTGTTTGCTTCCAGAAATTGGTTTTGAATGGCATTGCCAATTGTCCAATTGTTGGGGCCGCCCAAAATATCGGATGTTAAAAACGTGCCAAGGCAGGGAATATAAACCAGAATAATTCCGGTGATCACGCCGGGTAACGTGAGCGGCCAAGTGACACTCCAGAATGTTCTGACCTGTGATGCGCCAAGATCAAGGCTGGCTTCAAGAAATGAACGATCAAGCTTTTCGATTGTTGAATACAAAGGCAAAATCATAAACGGCAGATAGACATAAACCAAACCCATGATCACAGCCGTTGTGTTGTTCAACATTTCATATGGCCCCAAGCCCACCAGACCTAAGGCCTGGTTGACAACGCCAGTACTTCGAAAAATAGAATACATCGCGTAGGTGCGGATAAGCAGGTTTATCCAGAACGGCAAGATGAGCAGCAGCAGCATGATAGGGCGCCAGCGCGGCGGCGCAAAACAAACAGCAAGGGCCAAGGGATAAGCCAAAACCAAGCAGACGAATGTGGCAATGGCACTTGTCCAAATGGCTCGCCACAACAACACCAAATAGCTTGCGCCAGCAGAGGCGAAATAATTGTCGAAGGTGCTGAAATAAGCATAGGCGGTGGTAGAGGTTTCGCCATTAATAATGGCTTTGGATGAGAAACTTAAGACAAAAAGAAATGTCATCGGGATGATGAAAAATATCAACATCCAAAGACTGCCCGGCGAGGCCAGAGTTAAAAATACGCGCCTAAAATCTTTCCAATCATCCAATGTTAGTCTCCCCCTTCGCCTCTTTTTGGGCTTGGTATTTTTAGTCTAGCCGAAGGTGTAGTGATGTCAAAGGCTAGAAAAAAACCTCATTCGCGCTTCTCAACCCCTCCCCCTCATAAAAAGAGAGAAAGGTGCTGAGCGGCGAATGAGGTGTGGTTGGTTAGGCGGCTTGAATTGCCGTCCAGATTTCTTCGCGGGCTGCTGTTGCATCTTCGCCCAGATATTTGCTGGGTTCAGCTTTTTTCAATTGATCAGCCGAAGGGAAAATGACCGGATTGTTTTTATACTCATCGCTCATTTTGGCTTTTGCTGCGGCGTTTGGTGTTGGATAGTGAATGGCATCCAACAACTTGGCGTTCACATCAGCGTCACAGATATAGTTGATATAGGCATGAGCATTTTCTGGATGCGGTGCGCCCTTGGCAATGGCCATTGTGTCTTGCCAACGGTTGCCGCCTTCCTTTGGCAAAGTGTAGGCCAAATCGTTTGTCGTGTCGGCGCGCATTTGGCCCAAAACGTCGCCTGAGAATTCTGAACATACATCCACGTCGCCTGAAGCAAGCAAGCTATCGCCGTTGTCTTTGGCAAAAAGCTTGATGTGCTTTTTGGCGGCAATCAACAAGTCTTTGGCTTTGCCAAGTTCGGTGGCATTGGTTGAGTTCCAGCTAAAGCCTAAATATTGCAGGGCGCTGCCCAAGGCATATTCTTGATCAGCTTGAATGGAAATGCGTCCATCATAATCAGTTGAATCAAGCAAGGCTTTCCATGAGTCTGGTGCGCCGTTCTTGGCCTTTGATTTGCGATAGCCAATGCCGAATGTGCCCCAAACATAAGCCAGCGAATATTTGCGGCCCGGGTCAAATTCTTCATCCATGAATGCGGGATCATAGTTCTTCACGTTTGGAATTTTGCTGTGGTCCAAGGGCATCAACATATCGGCCTTCACCATGCGCTGAATCCAGTTGGCTGAAGGAATAACAACATCATAGCCGGGGTTGCCGGCCTTCAGCTTTGCAAACAACTCATCGTTGCTGCCATAAAGATCAAGCTTCACTTCAACGCCTGTGGCTTTGTTAAAATCAGCCAGCGTGTTTTCGCCCAGATATGAATCCCAGCTATAAAGATTCATTTTCTTTTCTTCAGCGGCCATCGACTTATATGGCAGAAGCGTTACGCCCAATGCAAAGCCTGAGCCCGCCTTCAAAAGACCGCGGCGGTTGATTGTTGTTTTGATCATTTTTCATTCCCTATTAAATAGATGCGTTGCCGTTATGACGGCGGCCATTCTGGCTCTTATAGCCGTCGGTTAAAATTAAATTTTAGTTCATCTCATGCTTCACGTCGGCATAAGTATTGTCAAGCGCGATGCGAGCCAAGCGAAACAATTCATCAATTTCTTTTTTCGTAATGCAGAAAGGCGGGGCCAAAACCATGGTGTCCCAACACGCCCGCATGACCAAGTTTGTTGCAAAACAATGATCGCGGCAAATTGTGCCCACGCGGCCAGAGTCGTGGAAACGTTCACGCGTTGCCTTATTTTTAGCCAGTTCAATGGCACCAATCAGGCCCACAGAACGCACTTCACCCACAATCGGATGATCAGCCAAGCTTTGGAGCCCGGCGGCAAAATAAGGTGCCAGATCTTTCACCCGATCGACCAGTTTTTCATCTTCGATAAGTTCGATGTTGCGCAAGGCGACTGCTGCTGCCACGGGGTGGCCGTCATAGGTCATGCCGTGGTTGAAATCGCCGCCCTTATCGAAAAATGGTTCAATCAATTCTTTTGAGAAAGCCACAGCGCCGATTGGAATATAGCCAGAGGAAAGCCCCTTGGCCATGTTGATGATATCGGGTTCATAGCCATAGGTTTCAAAACCAAACCAATTGCCGGTGCGGCCAAAGCCGCAGATCACTTCATCGGAAATAATCAACACGCCATATTTTTTGCAAATGCGTTGAATTTCTGGCCAATAGGTTGATGGTGGAATTAACACACCAGCAGCGCCTTGAATGGGTTCGCCAATAAAGGCGGCCACGTTATCTGGCCCCAATTCCAAAATCTTTTTCTCTAATTCGGCAGCTGCGTCCATGCCGAAATCTTCAGGCGTTTTGTCGCCGCCAAAATCATACCAATAGGGTTGTTGAATGTGGTGGAAGCCTTCCAATGGTGTGCCACCTTGTTCGTGCATTCCCACCATGCCACCCAGATTGGCCGCAACCCAAGTGGAGCCATGATAGCCCCTGCGGCGGCCAATAATGTGTTGGCGGTAAGGCTTGCCCATCACCTTCCAATAATGGCGCACAAATCGAACAATGGTGTCGTTGCCTTCAGAGCCAGAGTTGGTGAAGAAAATGGTTTGGAATTTTTCTGGCAACAATGAAGAAATTTTCGTGGCCAATTCGGTTGCAGGAACCGTAGTGGTTTTAAAAAAGGTGTTATAATAAGGCAAATCCAGCATTTGGTTGTACGCGGCTTCGGCCAATTCTTTGCGGCCATAGCCCACGTTCACGCACCACAAGCCAGACATACCGTCTAAAATCTTGTTGCCCTTGGCGTCCCAAATATAAACGCCATCAGCGTGGGTGATAACGCGCGGGCCGCCTGCCGCATGAAACGATTTATGATCGGTGAAGGGGTGAAAGTGATGCGCAATATCTGCCTTCACAATGGCTTCAAGATTGATGTTCTTTTTATGAATGGTCATGGTTCAAAATCCAGTTGCAAAGGGTTGACCGCTTTCAGCGGGTGTTCAACGACAGCTCGGAAAATGAAAGACTAAGGTTTAAAACCAATTCGAGCGCAATTGACAAGAACGTCATCACGAAGTGTTCGGTTACAATGGTGCAGAAACTGGCACATCATCTATCTATGCCATAATCATCTTGCTTTAGCAAATCGGCTTCAGCCCCATGCTTTTGCACCAGGCCCACAACCATGGCCACAAGGCCCAAAGCCAAAGCGATTGGCATAATTTCATTTTCGATAACGACAACGTTTAACAATGCAAATGGCAAAGCCAAGCTGATCAAAATTGCCGGAATAAGAAACACTTCAATTGCTGAAAGTGCTGTGCTGGGAATTGCCATCGGCGTTTTGATCAGCATGGCCGAAAGATTTGCCAACACAAGAACGCCGATTAACAACCAGCCTAAATTCCATTCGGTTTGCCACACGCGCTCTGCTGCTGCCAAAAAGCATAAAGCCGCAGCAAAGGCCATGCCAGTGCCGTTCAGGTTCGGAGTTGGGCCAAAACGCACCATCAGCAAAATTGCACTTGCCGCAATTGCAAAACCAAAAACCCAAAGTACAAGCTGCAATCGCAAATCATGGAATTGTTTTTCTGTCACCACCGGATGCACAGGATCAAAGCCAGCGGCCTGCAAACGCAAAGCTAAGTTGGCATTGGAAACTCCGGCCACGGGTAAAACTTCTAATCGGAACTGTCCGTCGTCAGACAAGAAAAGGCGGCGCAATTCTTGCGGCAAAGTTTCAAGCGTGGGCGCTGTGACAGATGCCAAAACATCTGCCCGATCTGCCAAGCGGTTAAAACCACCGAACAATCGATTTTCCAATTGGCGCACCTGTTCATCGCCGCTGGTTGCACCAAGCAAAGCCAAGCTGCGTCTAAAATCATCCGCAGCTTTTTTCAGTGTAGGTTTTGTTTCAGGCGTTGAAGAAATTTCTTTCAGGCTTTCGCCTAACGTATCAATTTGATCACGCAAATCTTGCGGGTCTTGGCTGGCCACGGGGTCTATGCGCGGGAATTGATCTTTCAATTGCGCCAAGGTTGTTTGCTTGGCCGCTCCATCTTCGGGCAAGAACATTGCAAGCCAACGGATGCTTTGAGCTTCTTTCACGTTCTTCAAGCTTTGAATCATCTCTTCGGCCTTAGCCTTTGAATTCACAAGAATATTCACCGGCCCGTCTAACACTTTTGGCTTCTGCCCCGGCGTGATCGTAAACAACACCAAAAGGCTTGCAGCAACGCCTAAACCAATCAAAGCTTTTGCAACAAATTGCCATGGGCCTGCTTCAAACAATGCCCTGTGGGCGGGCACCAGCCATTCTTTGGCCCGCCATTTTGATGCGTCTGGAAACACTCTAAAAAGTGCAGGGCAAAGCGATACGACGCAAAGGTAGCCGAGCATGATTGCGCTGACAGTTGCGATCACAAGTTTGTTCAACAGTGGATCTTTAACAAACAGCAAACCCACCAGCGCCATGATGGCAACAGCCGTGATCCATAACAGAACATGCCCATTGTTTTGGACAGCCAACATGACATTGGTTTCACGCGCTCGCCTACCATTGGCGGCAGATGCAACGCCCGCAATATAGCGCAACGACAATTGCGCTGTGGCCAGCACGGCTGCCGCAAACAATGGCCAATAATTTGGCCAACTCGCGCCAGTGAGCTTCAACACCAAGGCTCCGGAAAATGCACCGGCGCAAAGCACCGGAAAAACACCCACCAACACTAATCTTAACCGACCAAGGCTGAGGGCCAAAACAAGACCGGCAAAAACCAAACCGATTAATCCAGCAGCAACGGTGCGCGGACCATCAAGCTTTTCAAATGTGGTTTGTGGATTTGTGTTCGACACATCTGGCTGTTGAAAGCTGACGGTGGTGGTTGAAGAGCTTTTGATCACATCAAGAAGTTTCAAAGTGATAGAGTGGGCTTGGGCCGCTGCGCCGGGCTTAGGAATGGCCAACACGATTGCTTGTGTGGCCGTGCTGTCATTATCCAAATCGGCAACCACACTCCAATCCACGGGCTTATCAATGCCGCTCATCAAAGCCTGTAGGGAAGAAGCGCTTTGGGCGAACAAGTCTTCCAGCCCCTGTGGTTCGCGGCCCTGAGATATGCTGGCCGAAACCTCATTGACCAAGGTTGCCATGCTGTTGGCATTGGGCGCTTGTGCAATGGCTGTGAAAAGGGGTTTTAAAGACAATGCATAGGCTGTGCGCAATTTCACCTCATCAAGCGGGTGATAAAGCAGGCCATGAGCCTCGTAATAATCGCCAAAACCGGGCGCAAACACCAGATCATAAGCATCGGTTTGCTGTTGCAAGGTGGATACTAAATCAGACCGCTGTTCTTCCAGCGTTGCGGCATCGGTGTTGGCCAACACAATGGTTTGCAGATTTTCCAACCCGGAAAATTTTTGCGAAAGTTCTTGCGCACTTTGAACCAGCACGGGAATGGGCAGTTGGCCCCCTTTTGGCGTTTGATAGATGCGTTGTGAAAAATACAAACTGCTACATGTCACAATCAACCAAAAGGCGATGACCCATGGAGCGTTGTTCCAACATGTTCGCGCCACGCGGGCGAAGCCGTTTGGCTTTATGCGCCTCGGCGGCGGGGGAACGGTTCTTTGTGCTCTTAGATTTTCAAACAGCGATTGTGGCATTTCAGGCCTTGGAATTAGACGGCATCGCGCCGCTTGTAACGCCGAAACGACAACACACTCACGGGGATGAAGATCAGGTAAATGACGGATAAAATCGATAGTGTTTCCCACGGAAAGGAAATCAGGAACACCACAAATAATGCCATCAATCCTAAAAGCGGCAAGGCATATTCGCGCGGAACACGGGTTAGTGTTTTGCCAGAATAGGTTGGCACACGGCTGACCATTAAAATTGCGATCGCAATCTCATAAATTGAAATGGTTTTTGCAAAGGGATGGCCCTCATTGATCAGGCCCAAAAAGCCCAAGTATAGTGGAGCCAATGCAAGGCCAGCGCCCGCTGGTGCTGGAATGCCCGTGAAAAAACCGTTCATCCATTTGGGCTTATTAGGATCATCCAACATCACATTAAATCTGGCCAAGCGCAGAGCGCAGCCAATGGCCAACATAAGGCAAACAACCCAGCCAAAGGTTTTCAAACTGTTGAGCGACCATAGATATAGAATAATAGCAGGAGCGACACCGAAATTAACAAAGTCGGCCAGTGAATCCAGCTCTGCGCCAAACCGCGAGGTGCCTTTGAGATAGCGCGCCAAGCGGCCATCCAGCGCATCGAGAACAACTGCGAAAATAATAGCAGCCACCGCATATTCATATCTATTTTCAATTGCAAAGCGAATTGCAGTCACACCGCTGCCCAGCGCCAACAATGTGAGCAAATTCGGCAATAAAAACCGAAGCGGAATGGGTTTGAATTTGCGGTTGTCTGCTGGGGTTTCTGCCATGCGACCTAAGCCTTGCGCGACGGTTTTGGTTTGCCGTTTACGGCAAGATCAGCCAGAATTGTTTCGCCTGCCAATGCGCGTTGGCCCACGCAAACCAGCGGCGCCACATCTTCAGGAATATACACATCAACGCGGCTGCCAAAACGGATCAGGCCAAAGCGTTGGCCTGCTTCTAATTTGTCGCCCTCTTCCACAAATTTAACGATGCGCCTTGCCACCAAGCCCGCAATTTGCACAACGCCAATTTTAGAGCCTTGGTCCGTTTCCAATGTGAAGGCTTGGCGTTCATTGTCTTCGCTGGCCTTATCAAGTTCGGCATTAAAAAATAAGCCTGGCACATAGGTTATCTTTTGAATTTTCGCGTTTATGGGCGCGCGGTTGATGTGAACATCAAACACATTCATAAACACGGAAATGCGTGTCATCTTCTCGCGGGGCAAATCCAGTTCCGTTGGCGGGATAACACTTTCAATGGCGCTCACATGGCCATCGGCTGGCGAGATTATTAAAGTTGCGCCAAGCGGAGTAACACGAGTTGGATCACGAAAAAAATAGGCGCACCATGCAGTCAATACAACACCAACCGGCACCAAAGGCCAAAGGCCAAGCCACCAGATCAACAGCGTTACGCCTGCAAAAATAGCCACAAAACGCCAACCCTCTTGGTGCACAGGGGCAATTGATGTTTTGATGCTGTCTATAATTGTCATAGCGACTCCGTTGAACAAGCCGTTCCTATAGTGTGTTGGGGCCAAAAGCAAAAGGCCTGCCATCTCCCCCGAGAGTGCAGGCCGAAATTGATAGTTGCCCCGGCTCTTTGCGGCCGATTGGCATGGCTAACTGGTTTAGTGCATCATGTTGGAAACAAGGCGCAAGCTCGGCCGTTCAAACACGGGAATGGAGCTGAACTCGTCATCATTGGCTGCAATGCCAAAGGCTGGCATTGCTGATGGTAAGGCGCAGGTTTGAACAGCGGTGCCAGAGGCCACTGCTGTAAACACACCGTCGCTTAATTCCACCACATCAATGCGCATGGAAATGATGGCATCAGCGCCCAAAGCTTTGGCTTGTGCTTTGGCCTTGGCTTGGGCCTGTTCCTTGGCTTCATGCAAGCCATCTGACATTTCATCCATGGTGGTATATTGCAGGCCGCGAAGGCCGCCATGGTTATATTTCATCACGCGGCGTGACCATAAAACCGTTCCGCGCACCACACCGAGCGTGTCTTCCACGAGCCGCCCGGCGATTGTCTCCGTTGTTGTAATCTTCATTTGACTTAGTCCCCAATAATTAATGACGGTGCTTTCTATGTTGAAAGCTTGACCATCGGTTTTGTGCCGCGATTGCTGCGGTCGTTGAGGTCATATTGGCGCGCAACCGTAAACAAAGATGAATTGAAACAGGATTTTCATCAAATTTGAGGCGAATTATCGGCTCATTTGAACTGTGCAGTTAATAGACGTTTTTGAACTGTGCTTACTGAAAGGTTGATTCAGCACTGCTTAACGATGTGCTGAAACCATTCGATAGGAATTAGGCGAAATGGTGCACTTTCTCTGAGCCAAACACGGGCTTTTCGATCTCCAAGGGAAGTAGATTGCTTTAAGCCATTTGCGGAAGCCTTAAACGGCGCAAAAACCGCAGCTTAAACTTCCACAATCTGGGCCAGTTTCTTTCGCGCTTCATCAGCTTCTTGTTGGCGGTTCCACATGGTTGCATAAAGCCCGCGCTTTTTGATCAAAGCATTGTGCGTGCCACGTTCGGCAATTTGGCCTTTGTCCAGCACAACAATTTCATCAGCATCAATCACCGTTGAAAGCCGATGCGCGATCACCAAGGTTGTGCGGTTTTTTGAAATGCTGCGCAATGCGCCTTGAATGTCTTGCTCTGTCAAACTGTCTAGGGCCGAGGTGGCTTCATCCAACACCAAAATGGGCGGAGACTTCAAAATGGTGCGAGCGATCGAAACGCGCTGCTTTTCGCCGCCTGATAGTTTCAAACCGCGTTCACCCACCATGCTTTCGTATAATTTAGGTAGGCTTAAAACGAAGGTGTGAATCTGGGCCAGCTTTGCCGCCTCTTCCACTTCGGCATCAGTCGCATCTGGCCTGCCATAATGAATGTTATAGCGCACAGTATCGTTAAACAGCACTGTGTCTTGGGGCACCATGCCAATGGCGCGGCGCAGGCTTTCTTGCTGCACATCGGCAATGCATTGCCCATCAATCAAGATGCGCCCCGCCGTCACATCATAAAAACGAAACAGCAAACGCGAGATGGTGGATTTGCCAGCGCCTGACGGGCCAACGATTGCCATGGTTTTGCCCGCAGGCACATGCAGCGAAATGTTTTTTAAAATCGGCCTGGCTTTATCATAAGCAAATGACACGTTTTCAAAAACAATGTCGCCTTTGCCTGCTACAAAAGCAGGTGCGCCGGGCTTATCCGCAATCTCGGTGTTTTGGCGCAAAATGCCAAACATGCCCTCCACGTCAATCAAACCCTGTTTGATTTCGCGGTAAGACGAGCCGATGAAATTGAGAGGCATATAAAGCTGGATCATCAAACTGTTGATCAGCACCAGATCGCCCACTGTTGCTGTGCCACTATAATTCGCGATGATGGACATGGCCATCACGATGGTGAGGCCGATGGAATAAATCACCGCTTGGCCCGCGTTCAAGCCCGCCAGTGACACCCAGGTTTTAATCGCTGCCACTTCATATTTGGCCATGGCACCATCATAACGATCAGCCTCATGTTTTTCGTTGCCGAAATATTTAACGGTTTCAAAATTTAACAAACTATCGATGGCTTTGGTGCCCGCGTCATTATCAGCTTCGTTCATGGCTTTACGAATGCCGATGCGTCGTTCCGTGGCCCAATAGGTGAACCAGATATAAGCAACGATGGTTGCGGCAATCACGGCTACGTATGAAAAGTTGAACGAATATTCGATGACAACGCACACAAACACAATTTCCAAAATGGTGGGCACGGTGTTGAACAGCGCAAACCGCAACACGGAGTCTACCCCATTTATGCCGCGTGAGATGATGCGCGAGAGTGCGCCGGTTTTGCGTTCCAAATGAAACTTTAAAGACAGGCGATGCAAATGCTCAAATGTTGAATATGAAAGTTTGCGCACAGTGCGTTGGCCAACCTTGGCAAAAACCGCATCACGCATCTGAGCAAACACCACCATGAACACGCGCCCTGCCCCATAGGCCAGCACCATCATAAACGGCACGGAAAGCAAGCCCGCTTCCTTGCCATGCGTTGCCACAATGCCGTCAGTTGCCGCTTTAAAAGCAAAGGGTGCCCACACAGTGATGATTTTTGACAATACCAAAAGTGCCAGCGCAATCACCACACGCATTTTCAAATCGTTGCGGCCTGCCGGCCATAAATAGGGCAAAAGCCCTTTCATGGTTTCCCACTGGCTGGTCTCAGCCATTTCGCCCGTTGCTCGATTTTTCATTATTGGGCTTTCACAGGTGCTGTAATAATTTGCCCTGGATAGATCAGGCTTGGGTTGCGAATTTGATCTTTGTTGGCTTCAAAGATCACGGTGTAAGACCGGCCAAAGCCATAAAGCTCTCGTGACAATTTCCATAAATTATTGCCGGGCTGAATGGTGATGCGCTTGGGCTGTGGCGCTTCAGCAACTTGGGGTGTAGTTGGTGTCTGCGTTGCTTGCGTTGGCGTGGGCGCGGCAGCGGCAACCTTGGCGGCTTCTTCCCGCACAAAAGGCAGTTCCACGCGTGATGTTACACTGCCATCAGCGGCCACTTCATCAGCGCGCAAATTATGTGTGCCTGCAGGAACCGTGGCTTGGCCTTTAAAAACCCATTTGCCTTGCGGGTCTGCCTTGGCCTCTCCTGCCAAAGCATTATCGACATAAAGCCTTACGGCATCGTCTGCCTTGGCACGGCCCGAAAATATAATATTGCCTGCTGCATCATAATCCACCGCATCAAGAGCAATAGAACCTGTGGCAGGTTTTGGCGCTTCAATCACTTTGGTGGGTTGGCCCGGCGTTAAAACAGCCACAGTGTTTTGATCTTTAGTTTGCGGCTTTACGGTTATGGCAACAGACTGTTCAGATGCTTTGGCCACGCCATTGCTTTTCACTTCCAAAGTTAAAACCCCGGCACCCGCTGGCATTGGCTTATCTGGAATAATAACAAATTCTCCCGCAGCATTCGTGGTGGCTTTGGCCAAGGGTTGGCCGTTTAACATTGCCGTCACCTCGGTGTTGGCGTCAGCGCGGCCTGCAATTACTGCATCTCCAGTAGGTGAAACGCGCACGGTGTCAAAAGTGGGGGCCACAGGTTCAGCTGGTTTAACAGGGGCTACAACTTTCGGGGCGGCAATTGCTACTTGTGGTTCAGCTGGCTTTGCGGGCGCTGCTACTGCTGGTGGCGTTGCAGCGACAACGGCTTCTGCGGCCTTTGCTTTGGGCTGTTCCACAAATTGAGGGGCATCACTCACCGGGGCCGTTTGCCTTGGGTTAAAACCCAAATAAATCGCCGCTCCGGTGGCGGCAACGGCCAACACGGAAGAAATAATCAAAGGTAACTTGTTCATTCTCAATCTCTTTGCGATTATTCTCGCAAACGCCTTTCAATTTATATCTTCAAGCTGTCATAACATCCATATAGGTGCGAATCGGGCCGCGGGTAAGCCCTTCAGGGTAAAAAAGCAAAGTTCAACATGTCTCAACAGTCTTCTGTTCCAAAACATCGTCTCTGTGTCTATTGCGGCTCCAGCCCCGGCAAAAATCCAGCCTTTATGAAGGCGGCAGATGCTTTGGGAACAAACCTTGCCCGCGCCAACATTGGGCTGGTTTATGGTGGCGGCTCAATCGGGCTGATGGGCCAGGTGGCACGGGCTGTTCTTGCGGCGGGCGGCCATGTGACTGGCATTATTCCAGAATTTCTGATGAACAAGGAAAAGATGCAAGAAGGGGTGAATGAACTTGTCGTCACCCGCACCATGCATGAACGCAAAACCATTATGTTTGAACGTTCCACAGGTTTTGTCGCCCTGCCCGGCGGCATTGGCACATTGGAAGAACTGGCTGAAATTGCAACTTGGGCGCAGCTGAAGCAGCATGCCAAGCCGGTGATTATTTGTGATGTTGCGGGTTATTGGAGCCCGCTTTTAGCGCTGATAGACCAGATGCGGGCCGAGGCTTTTATTCGCGCAGAAACACAAGTGTTCATTCATCATGCCAAAACGGTTGATGATGTTATTCCGCTTTATAATGAACACAGCGACGATGTTTTAGACGAAGTGCCCCTGCTTTTGGCAAGGCAACAGCTTTAAACATTCACTTCGCGCGCTGATGTCACGGTGGATATGGAATAGATCACCAATGCAGCCCAGATCATGGCGAAGGACAGCAGTTTCCAAAAATCCAGCCTTTCGCCAAAAATGAAAACCGCGGTGAGAAACACCAGCGATGGCGACAAATATTGCAACAGGCCCGCCGTGGAATAACGGATCAATTTCAATGATGTTGAATAGAACAACAATGCACCCGTGGTGAATACACCACAGCCCATCAACATCACCGTGTTAAATACACCATCGCCAAAATGGGCTTGGCCATTTTTGAAAAGCCAAAATTCCAGCGCCAACAAGGGCAATGCGATAATCAGAACTTCAGCAAAAAAACCTTCAATAGCGCCGATGGCAATGGTTTTGCGCAACAGGCCATACATGCAAAAACTGGCGGCCAGCGAAAGCCCGATAAACGGAAACACCCCAGTGGCGATGGTTTGCGTTAAAACTGCCACAACAGCCAAAGCAATTGCAGCCATTTGCAATTTGTTGAACCGTTCACCCAGAAAAATATAACCGGCCACAACATTCATCAGCGGGTTGATGAAATAGCCTTGGCTGGCATCCAACGTTCGCCCTTGTTGAATGCACCACACATAAAGCGTCCAATTAAAAACAATGGTGGCGCTGGTAAGTGTAAGGATCAGAAGGTATCGCGGGTTCATCAGTGCACGGAAGGTTTTTCCAAACAAACCCAGCCACCACACGATAAAGCCTGCAATCACCACAGACCATATGCCGCGATTAACCGCAATTTCCCACGGGTTGATGTGGCGCATAAAGCCGAAATAAACCGCCATCATGCCCCAGAACAAATGGGCGATGACGGCAAAAACCACGCCGCGCTGTTCGTCGGTTAAGTGTTTCAAGCGGTCACACCTTCACGCAATAATTTATAAATAATGGCATCAAGCAAAGCCTGAAATGAAGCTTCCACAATATTGGGCGAAACGCCTACGGTGAACCAGCGTTGGCCTTTGTCATCGCGGCTTTCAATCAATACGCGGGTTGTTGCACCCGTGCCACCGTTCAAAATGCGCACTTTAAAATCCACCAATTCCATATTTTCGATATAGCGTTGATATTTTCCAAGGTCTTTGCGAAGCGCAATATCCAATGCTGAAACAGGGCCGTTTCCTTCGCCGGCGCTGATCAACACATCATTGCCGACCTTTACTTTTACAGAGGCTTCGGAATACATCACGCCTTCGCGCTGGCCCACGTTGACCTGAAAACTTTGTACGTCAAAATAATGCGGAACAGTGCCAAGCGTGCGCCTTGCCAAAAGTTCAAATGATGCATCGGCCCCATCATAGGCATAGCCTTGGTTTTCACGCTCTTTCACTTCGCGTAAGAGATGATCGAGGCGCGGATCTGCTTTTTCAATTTTAAGGCCAATACGATCAATCTCGGCCAGCAGATTGGATTTTCCGGCTTGGTCAGAAACAAGAATGCGGCGGTTGTTGCCCACACTCTCTGGCTTCACGTGTTCATAGGTTTCGGGTTCCTTGGCTAATGCTGAAGCATGAATGCCAGCCTTTGTAGCAAAGGCACTTTTGCCAACATAGGGTGCTTGCATGTTGGGCGCGCGGTTCAACAATTCATCAAAGCTGCGTGAAATGTTCGTCAGTTCTTCAAGCTGCGCACGCAACACATATTTGTCGGTATATTGAGCTTTCAAACCTAAGGTGCCGATGATGGAGATTAAATTGGCGTTGCCACAGCGTTCACCAATGCCATTCAGCGTGCCTTGAATTTGTCGCACACCAGCTTCAACGGCGGCCAGTGAGTTGGCCACGGCCTGTTCCGTGTCATTATGCGCATGGATGCCAAGGTGTGATCCGGGGATTATAGTCGTCAGTTCACGGACGATTGTTGCAATTTCCACAGGCAAAGTTCCGCCGTTGGTATCACACAAAACAACCCACCGTGCACCAGCATCATACGCGGCTTTGGCACAGGCTTTGGCGTAGGTTGGGTTGGCCTTGAAACCATCAAAAAAATGCTCACAATCCACCAGAACTTCGCGGCCTGCGGCAATCGCTGCTGCTACACTTTCGGTGATGCTTTGCAAATTTTCTTCATTGGTGCAGCCCAGAGCCACACGCACATGATAGTCCCAACTCTTGGCCACAAAACAAATGGCCTTGGATTTGGCCTGTAACAGTGTTTGCAAGCCAGTGTCGTTTGAAACAGACCGGCCTGCCCGCTTGGTCATGCCAAAGGCCGTGAAGGTGGCTTTGGACGAACGGTCTTCGGCAAACAAGGCATTGTCCGTCGGATTGCCGCCGGGATAGCCACCCTCGATGTAATCCACGCCCAATTTATCCAACATGGCCATCACAGCCAATTTGTCTTCAAGCGAAAATGTAACGCCCGGCGTCTGCTGCCCATCACGCAAGGTTGTGTCGAAGAGATAAAGTTTTTCGCGGGTCATCTCTTCACTTCCCAACTTGTCGTGCCGTCGGGGTGGTCTTTTATCGAGATCCCCATGCCAGCAAGTTGATCCCGCAGTCGATCGGATTCTTTCCAATCTTTTTTGAAACGGGCCAATAAACGATCGTTGATTAGATCGACGATTGCGTCACGATTAACCTCGGACACTGTTTCCGCTTCGAGTTTAAAACCTAGCAAAGCGAGAGATGCTTTCAATTTGGAAAATTCTTTTTGTTTGCTCAGTTGATGTAATCGCGTGAAAGCCCCATGCGTGTTGAGATCATCAAACAAAGTCTCTATAAATTCTGCGTCTGGGTCAGTTGCATCAACATTCTCGATATTTTCCTGCCAAGCCCGCAATGTGTTAAATGACCCGTCAAGACTGTCTTCCGTCCAATCAATGGGCTGCCGATAATGCGTGCGCAACATATTGAACCGCGCCACTTCGCCGGGCCAATCCTTCAGAACGTCCGCGATGGTTCTAAAATTCCCCAAGCTCTTAGACATCTTCTGTCCTTCAACCTGTAAAAAACCATTGTGCATCCAATAATTCGCCATCACGTCTGTTCCGTGGGCGCAGCGGCTTTGGGCAATTTCGTTTTCGTGGTGGGGGAAGATTAAATCCAAGCCGCCGCCGTGAATATCAAACACTTCGCCCAAATGCGCCTTGCTCATCACGCTGCATTCAATGTGCCAGCCGGGGCGGCCACGGCCCCATGGTGAATCCCAACCAGGCTCATCGGGCGCTGACTGTTTCCACAACACAAAGTCGCTGGCGTTTTTTTTGTGCGCATCAACGGCCACACGGGCGCCTGCAAGTTGGTCTTCCTGCTTGCGACCAGAAAGTGCGCCATAATCTTTCATTGAACCCACGTCGAATAACACTTCGCCCGCAGCTTCATAAGCATGGCCGCGATTGATCAGTGTGCTGATCATATCCACCATGCCTTTGATATGTTCAGTGGCGCGGGGTTGAACAGTAGGCGGCAAGCAACCCAGTGCTGTCACATCTTTCTGATATTGATCATAGGTTTTTTCAGTAACGCTGCGAATAGCCTCATTCAACGGCATGCCGGGAAAATCGCGCAGTGCGCGCGCGTTGATCTTGTCATCCACATCCGTAATGTTGCGCACATATTTAACGTGGGTCTCGCCATAGATGTGGCGAAGCAGGCGAAACAACACATCAAACACAATGGCTGGCCTGGCATTGCCGATATGGGCAAAATCATAAACCGTGGGGCCGCACACATACATGCGAACATTCTGCGGATCGAGCGGTTTAAACTCTTCCTTCTTTTTCGTCAGTGTATTGTAAAGGCGCAATGTCATGGTTTTTTCCTGGGCTGCTGGCCCGGGAAACGCTTCGATGATTTTAAGTCAAGCGGCGCCCAGCCAGCGATATGTCGCTAGATGCAAATAATAATGCTGCAAATCTTAACAGCATATGGTTGGGCGGTGGTCATGGAGTGTTTCATTGCGGCAAACGTGGCGCTTCGTCAAGTGCTGCGCTGAATGCAGGCCCATCATGTCGTTAACGGCGTGGCCAATAAAACTTCCGTTGGTTAAACTTAAGCAATGAATCAGTCTCAGCATCGGGCCGGATTACTTTTGGTGTCCTTGGCTCCCTTGGCGTGGTCAACATCTGGCCTGTTCACCAGAGCCATTCAAACGGGCTTGATGGAAATGCTGTTCTGGCGCGGGCTATTTTCTGGCACTGCAGTTTTTCTGGCGTTTTTTCTGATTGAACGCAGTGATGCTTGGGCCTCGCTCAAAAAGCTGCGCTGGCCGGCCGTTGCTGTGGCCGTGCTTTCAGCAGCGGGCATGATCACTGGAATCGGCTCGCTGCGCTATGCTTCTGTGGCTGATGCCATGGTGATTTATGCCACCGTGCCGTTCATCACCGCCGCCGTGGCTTTCATTACGATTGGGGAACGCCCCACCCGTTCAACATTAATCGCCAGTGCCGTGGCAATGGCAGGCGTTTTGATCATGTTGTTGGGCGCTGGTTTTGGCGGCTCGATGTTTGGCAAAATGTTGGCGCTGTTAATGACATTTTGCATGGCAGGCTTTTCTGTATTGCTGCGTCGAAACCGTGATGTGCCCATGTTGCCCGCCATGGCAGGCTCGGCTTATTTGTGTTCGGCCTTTTGTTTCTTCTTTGCAAGTTCGTTGAACGTTTCGTCACATGACTTTGTGATGATTGGTTTATTTGGAGTTTTGCAAAATGCCGCTGGCCTAATTTTCTACACGCTGGGCTCGCGCCTTGTGCCTGCAGCTGAGGCAACTTTGATTGCGGCGTTGGAAGTGCCGCTCACGCCGCTTTGGGTTTTGGTGTTCATGGGCGAAGTGCCATCAGGCCCCACCCTATTGGGCGGGGCCGTGGTTTTGGTTGCCTTGTTCGGCCACATTTATAATGAGCTGACGGGCAAAAGCCCGGCACAGCCTGAAGGCTTTAACGCTGGGCCTTAAAGCCTTGCAGTTTGGCCAAACAGAATTTTCTTGGCTTCATCTGTCATCGGCTTTGCTGCTGTTTGATGAAGATAGGCCTTCACCACAGCAGGCCGCGCTTTGATCGCTTCAAACCAGCGCAGCAAATGCGGAAAATCACCAATCACTTGCTTGTGGGTTTCATGCGGAACAATCCACGGATAGCTGGCGATATCTGCAATGGAATAATCACCCGCCAGAAATTCGCGTGTCTCCAAACGCTTGTTCATCACGCCATAAAGCCTTGTCACTTCCTTGGTGTATCGATCCATCGCGTAAGGGATTTTTTCTGGCGCATAGACGTTGAAGTGGCCATTTTGGCCAGCCATGGGGCCAAGGCCGCCCATTTGCCAGAACAGCCATTGCATGGTTTCAGTTTTCACCCGCAAGTCGGTTGAAAGAAACTTTCCGGTTTTTTCTGCAAGATATTGCAGAATGGCGCCGGATTCAAAAATGCTGATGGGCTTGCCCCCATCAGAAGGGTTTTGATCGACGATGGCTGGAATGCGATTGTTGGGCGCGATGGCCAGAAACTCTGGTTTGAATTGGTCGCCCGCTCCAATATTCACGCGGTGCAGATTATATTGAAGACCCGCTTCTTCGAGGAAAATTGTAATTTTATGGCCGTTTGGTGTGGGCCAATAGTGAAGATCAATCATATGAACATGTCCTTAAAATGAAACTGGCGCTGATACATATTGTACCCGCGCCAGTGAAAATCAAGTGTGTTGTGGATTATTCTGCGGCTTCCATGCCTTCTTCGTCTTCCCATTTGCGTGGGCGCGATGCTTGTTCTTTTTTCAACTCATCAGCCACGAGGAACGAAAGTTCCAAAGCTTGTGCAGCGTTGAGGCGTGGGTCGCAGAACGTGTGATAACGATCATTCAAATCTTCATCACGAAGGGCGCGAAGACCACCGGTGCATTCCGTCACATCCTTGCCGGTCATTTCAACATGAATGCCGCCCGCGTGGGTGCCTTCAGCTTGATGAACGGCCATGAAGCTTCGCACTTCCTTCAAAATGGAATCGAACGGACGGGTTTTATAACCGCTGGTGGATTTGATGGTGTTGCCGTGCATCGGGTCGCAAGACCACACAACCACCCTGCCCTCACGTTTCACGGCGCGGATCATTTCGGGCAAGTGATTTTCAACTTTGTCAAAGCCAAAACGCGCAATCAAACTCAGGCGGCCGGGTTCATTTTCTGGGTTCAAAATATCAATCAGTTTCAGCAACTCATCTGGCTTTAAAGACGGGCCGCATTTCAAACCGATTGGGTTTTTAATGCCGCGGGCAAATTCCACATGAGCGTGGTCAAGCTGGCGGGTTCTGTCACCAATCCACAGCATGTGGCCAGACGTGGCATAATAATCACCGCTGGTCGAATCCACACGGGTCAAGGCTTCTTCAAAACCCAAAAGCAAAGCTTCATGGCTGGTGAAAAAATCGGTTGAACGCAATTGCGGCGCTGTTTCAGCGGTAATGCCACAGGCCCGCATAAAGTTCAGCGATTGCGTAATGCGATCTGCCAGTTCCTGATATTGCTCAGAAGCGGGCGAGTCTTTCAACGAACCCAGCGTCCATTTATGCACATGTTCCAAATTGGCATAGCCACCTTGGGCAAAGGCTCGCAGCAAATTGAGTGTTGCCGCAGATTGGCGGTAAGCCATGATCTGGCGTTCGGGGTCTGGCACACGGCCAGCCACGGTGGCTTCAGCATCATTGACAATATCGCCGCGATAAATTGGATATTCCACACCATTGATGGTTTCAGTTGGCGTTGAACGCGGCTTGGCAAATTGGCCGGCAATGCGCCCAACTTTTACAATCGGTAATCCTGCGCCAAATGTTAGCACAACCGCCATCTGCAAAAACACACGGAAAAAATCGCGGATATTATCAGCTGAATGTTCAGCAAAACTTTCAGCGCAATCGCCGCCTTGCAGCAAAAATCCACGGCCTTCAGAGACACGCGCCAGCTTCTTTTTCAGCTTGCGCGCTTCACCTGCAAAAACCAGCGGCGGGAAACCTGCCAAACGGCCTTCAACCGTTTTCAGTTTTTCAGCGTCTGTAAAATCCGGCATCTGCATCACCGGAAAATTGCGCCAGCTATCAGGTTGCCACTTCATTGTCATTTTACGCTCCAATTTACGAGATAGCCGCTATAGCCCCTGAATACCCACAAAGCCAATCAGATTTTTTATAGAAAGATTCCATTAACCTTGTGCTGGCATAGGTTGGACGGGACCGGTAGAAAAAGTGAGTATGTTATGTTTTGGCAAGATTTGTCTGAACGACTGCATCTGAGTGAAATCCAATACATATTATTGGACGGCCACCCGTCGTTGGCGCTGAAGCTTATGGGCATCAACACATTTTTTATTATCGTGTTTATGCTGCGTCGGATGCGTAACGCTGGCCCCGGCAAACAGTTCATGTCGCCTTTGCATTGGACATTAATTTTCGCCAATCTGTTCTTGCTGTGCCAAAACAACCTTGCGCCCTATATGGCCGGGCTCAATCGCTTCTTTTAAGCTTTACCTTTTTCGGCAATCAGGCTTTCACGCGCTGTTTTATAGGCCTCTTGGCGGTCTACGCTCCAATATTTTAAATTATCGAGCATGATGGGGTCGCCCGTAATGGCGCAACGCACATAATCACCTTCGCGCACCACCTGAAAATCTGCATCAAGATAATGCAACTTGGCTTCACGTTGGGCGGGAAAGCTATGGCCTTGAAAATTCATGGCTCGTATATAGACCGCCTGTTCAACAATTAAAAGAGCGTGCCTTGTGGCTTTGCAGGCGTTGCCGTGACTTGCAACTTGCCATCTGCCATTTCAATTTGCAAAGCGGCCGATGGTTTTATGTTTATAACACCGCGCAATGGCAGGCCCTTTTCATCACGCAACACGGCAAAGCCTCGCGCCAGAATGGATTTGTAGGCCAAGGCCGCGAGCAATTTGGTTTCATATTGCAGCTGATCCTTTTTGCGGGAAAGCAGTTGTTTCAAACCGCGCTCTCGCCTTAAATTTTGTTCACCCAAGCGGCGGCGGCTTTGCACAACGTTTTGTTGCAACGGATTTATGTTCAATCGGCCTGATTGACGCGCCAAAGCCACAGCATGGTTTTGCACATTGGCTTTAAGGGCACGCGGCAATTTGGCCCCAACGGAGTCAAGTCTCTGGCGTGCAATGGCCAAAATATCATCAGGTTTAGGCAACGCCCGCGCGGCTGATTGCAAACGCAGTTTCACTTCTGAAAAGACGCGTGAAAGCCCGCGCTTTTGCCGCGCGTTCAGGCTGGCCAATTCAGCAACTAAATCCGCCCGCACTGGCACGGCGCGCTCTGCCGCTGCGGTTGGTGTGGGTGCGCGCCAATCAGATGCAAAATCAATCAGCGTTGTATCGGTTTCGTGGCCAATGGCCGAGATCACTGGAATTTTGCTGTTGGCTGTTGCCCGCACAACAATTTCCTCATTGAAAGGCCACAGGTCTTCCAGCGAACCGCCGCCCCGCGCCACAATCAAAACATCTGGCGGGTTTTCCATCGCATTAAAGCCAATGATTGCTGCGGCCACTTCTGCCGCCGCTGTTTCACCTTGCACGCGTACAGGCCAAACCAAAACGGGTCTTGGAAAACGATCATTCAACCGATGCAAAATATCGCGTATAACCGCACCTGTTGGAGATGTGATGATGCCAATCGAGCGCGGCAGATAAGGCAATTGGCGCTTGCGGGATTGATCAAACAGGCCTTCGGCGGAAAGCTTTTTCTTGCGCTCTTCCAACAGCGCCATCAATGCGCCCGCACCTGCGGGTTCAATATTCTCGACGATAATTTGATAATTGGATTTGCCGGGATAAGAGGTGATCTTGCCCGTGGCGATCACTTCCAGGCCTTCTTGCAACTTGGATTTAAGCTTGTTGAAACTGCCGCGCCAGATCACAGCATCAAGCTTGGCGCCCTCATCTTTAATTGCAAAGTAAGCATGGCCTGAAGAATGCGCACCGCGAAACCCGGATATTTCGCCGCGCACCCGCACATGGCCAAAGCGATCTTCCAACGTGCGTTTGAGAGCATGCGAAAGCTCGGTGACAGATTGCTCCCCCAAATTTGATTGCGGTTGAGAGAGTATCTCACCCGTTTCAGGGTCGTATTCGGGCATGTCGTTCAAATCATGGTTTTCCTTGATTCCGCTGGTTTGATGCCAGATAGAGAGACATGATGCAAAACGAATCCACGAATGTGTTGTTGCTTGGCTCAGGTGGGCGTGAACATGCGCTGGCTTTCGCTTTGGCCAAATCGAAAAATCTGGGCAAATTATATGCAGCACCGGGAAACCCGGGCATTGGCAAATTGGCTGAGCTTGTGGCGCTTAAAATTTCAGATCATGCGGCGGTGATCTCATTTTGCAAGGCGCATGACATTGGCTTTGTGGTTGTAGGGCCGGAAGCGCCGCTGGTGGCAGGGCTTGTAGATGATTTGAACGCTGCTGAAATTTTGGCCTTTGGCCCTTCAAAATTTGCCGCACAGCTTGAAGGATCAAAAAGCTTCACCAAAGATATTTGTGCCAAATATAATATTCCAACAGCGGCCTATCAGCGGTTCAAGGCCTTGGCTCCGGCCATTGCATATGTTCGCACAATGGGTGCCCCCATTGTGGTGAAGGCTGATGGCTTGGCCGCTGGCAAAGGCGTTACCGTGGCCAGCACAGTGGCGGAAGCTGAACAGGCTTTGGCCGATATTTTCAGCGGCCGCTTTGGTGAAGGCGAATGCGTTGTTGAAGAATTTCTAGAAGGCGAAGAGGCCAGCTTTTTTGTTTTGTCTGATGGCATCAATCTTTTGGCCTTGACCACAGCACAAGACCACAAGCGTGTGGGCGAGGGCGACACAGGGCCCAACACGGGCGGCATGGGCGCATATTCGCCTGCCCCTTGCATGACGCAAAGCTTGTGCGATGAAGCATTGGAAACAATTGTGCGGCCCACTGCAAAGGCATTGGCCGCGATGGGCCACCCTTATAAGGGCGTGTTTTACGCAGGCCTTATTCTCACCAAACAGGGCCCGAAGTTAATTGAATATAATGCGCGCTTTGGCGACCCTGAAACGCAGGTCATGATGATGCGGCTTGAGAGCGATCTCTTGGAATTGCTTATGGCAACGGCAACTGGCACCTTGAACACTGCACAAGCAAAATGGCGGGATGAACCTGCATTAACGGTCGTTGTGGCTGCCAAGGGCTATCCGAGCGATGTTGAAAAAGGTTCTCACATCAACGGTTTGAATCAAGAGTTTGACAAAGGCGTTGAAGTTTTTCACGCGGGCACGGCTTTGGATGGGGAGTTTATTGTGGCTAATGGCGGGCGCGTTTTAAACGTCACAGCTGTTGGTGCAACCGTAAAAGATGCCCAACAAAAAGCCTATGCCGCCGTTGATCTGATCAATTGGAAAGATGGCTTTTGCCGGCGCGATATTGGGTGGCGGGCCATTCAGAAATGAACATTGGCCTTGCCCTTGGCGGCGGCGGTGCGCGTGGGCTGGCGCATATCCCTATGCTTGAAGTGTTTGATGAATTGGGCGTCAAACCTTCAATGATTGTGGGGTGCAGCATGGGCGCATTGGTGGGCGCTGGCTATGCAGGCGGCATGTCTGGCCGCGAATTGCGCGAACATGCCATTCGCTTGCTTAGCAATAGAGTTGATTTGGCCAAGCATGTGTTTGGTGCCCGGCGCGCACGGCTTGGCGATTTATTTTCGATGAAAAGTCTTTTGTCTTTGCAACTGGATGGTCAAAAAATAACAGATATTGTTTTGCCTGATCATTTGCCGCCGCTGATTGAAGACCATAAAATTCCACTCAAAATTATTGCAACAGATTTTGAGCGCATGGAAGAAGTTGTTTTAGAAAAAGGTTCGGTTGCGGCCGCTGTGGGCGCTTCCATTGCTATACCCGGGTTGATTGCGGCGCCGCGCATCAATGGCCGCATTCATGTGGATGGCGGTATGAAAAACCCGGTACCATTTAACCATGTGAAAGCCGATGTGGTTGTGGCCATTGATGTGACAGGCAGGCCCCGCCCAATTGTTGACAAGCAACCTTCAAACCTGGAATTGGCGGTTGGTTCATTGCTGATCATGTTCCATGAATTGGCCGATCTGCGCCGCGCTCAATCCCCGCCTGATATTTATATTGAGCCGCACATCGATGGCTTTAATTCCGGCGACTTTTTTAAAGTGAAAGAAATTTTTGCAGCAGCCGAACCTTCAAAAGACACATTGAAGCGTGCGCTGGATTGGCGGATGAAAGGGTTGTCTTAGCTTTGTTAATTCCCGCTGATGGGGGACTGGGGGAAATTCAGCGCTTATTCTTGAAGAAGTTTCTCATCAATTCCTGCCCCTTGACCTCTCCGATGCCGCCGTAAACTTCTGGCCTGTGATGACAGGTGGGTTGATTAAAAAACCGTGGTCCATTTTCAAGGGCACCCATTTTTTCATCTGCGGCCGCAAAATAGACCCGTTCAATCCGCGCAAACGAAATAGCTGCGGCACACATGGCGCAGGGTTCAAGCGTTACGTAGAGATTGCAATCCACCAACCGCTCGCTGCCCAATATTTTTGCCGCTTGGCGGATCACGATCATTTCAGCGTGTGCCGTTGGATCTTGCTCTTCCAGCGTGCGATTTCCAGCTTTGGCCAACATTGTTCCCGCAGCGTTGGTGATCACAGCACCCACGGGCACTTCACCCCGAAGGGCAGCTGCCTCAGCCTCGGCAAAGGCCACGCGCATCGGCTCTGGCAAAACTTGTTTCATCGTGGCAGATGAAACATCCAAGTGGTTTTGGTCAAGGAATAAGAATGCGCATTGTTGGTGGAAAATTTCGTGGGCGAGAGATTAAAGGCCCTGACAGTTTGGCGACGCGCCCCACATCTGATCGCGTGCGCGAAAGCATTTTTAATATTTTGGCGCATGGGCTAACAGATTTCACTTTGGAAGAGGCCCGCGTTTTAGATTTGTTTGCAGGCACAGGCGCTTTGGGCTTGGAGGCCATTTCGCGCGGCGCAAAATTCTGTTGTTTTATCGAAGAAGACCAACCGGCCCGTGGTGTTATTCGCACCAATGCAGATTCTTGTGGCGTTATCGGCCAATGCAAAATCTGGCGGCGAGATGCAACAGACTTGGGGCCAGCTGCACCGCAAACGCCATTCACCTTGGCCTTTGTTGATCCGCCCTATGCAAAAGGCTTGGGCGAAAAAGCGCTTGCATCTTTGGTTTTGGGCGGGTGGCTGGTGCCGGGTGCCATTGTGGTTTTGGAAGAAAATGAAAAGGCGTTTGTGCCAGACGTGTCTGGGCTTACCTTGCTTGATACGCGCATCTATGGCGAAACCAGTGTTCGGTTTTATCGCGCCAATTAACTGCGCCCAAACAGCCGCTCAATATCTTTCATCTCAAGCGCAATGAACGTCGGCCTGCCGTGGTTGCATTGACCAGAGTTGGGTGTCACTTCCATTTCGCGCAATAGCGCGTTCATTTCATCAAGGCGCAACGTGCGGCCCGCGCGCACCGAATAATGGCAGGCCAGCGTCGCTAAAATGTGGTTTAGACGCACGTCCACAGTGGCGATGGTTTTCAAATCATTGGCATCATCCACTACCGCTTTTAGCACATTGGAAATATTGGCGCTTGAAAGTGCTGCGGGCACTTCGCGCACGATGATGGAGGTTTGGCCAAAGCTTTCAACCTTCAATCCAGCCAAGGCTAATTCATCACTAAGGCTTTCAATAATGGCCACTGAACTTGCATCAAGCTCCACCACTTGCGGCACCAGCAACGCCTGCACCACAACGCCTTGTTCTGCACGTTCACGCTTCAACCGCTCATAGACAATCCGTTCATCCGCAGCATGTTGATCAACCAGAATAAATCCGCCAGCGGTTTGGGCCACGATATAGGTGTCATGCAATTGCGCCCGCGCCACGCCTAAGGGATAGTCAATGGCCGTGGGCTGCGCATTGTTTTCAGCCAAGCCTTGCAAGGGCATGTTCATGGCAAATGCTGCTTGCCGAAGTGATGGCAACGAATGCGTTGCTTCGGCGTTAAACGCCGCAAAGGCAGCAACGCTTTTCGCTGTGTCTGGCTTTATGCCGGTTGAAGCCAAGGCCCGCCTTATGGCCGAAATAATAAGTCCACGCACAAAGCCAGAATCGCGAAAACGCACTTCGGTTTTGGCGGGATGCACAGTCACATCAACCCGCGTTGGCGCACAATCAATGAACAACACAAGCGATGGAAAGCGCCCAGGCGGCAACACATCAGCATAAGCGCCGCGAATGGCTCCGC
>JAYWFC010000119.1:0-55194 GCA_043778995.1 Aestuariivirga sp. | reverse complement strand
TTCTGTAATCACTTGACATTGTGATTCGCCAAAAAGGAGAAAGCCATGGCTGATGAAAAGATTGTAACCATTGCGTTGACAAAAATCGCAGCTGATCTCGCTGAGAAGCATGAAATGTCCAAAAAGGCATCTGCTGCATTTTTGGCTGATTTTGTTGAAATCACCGTGAAGCATTTGAAAAAGGGTGCAAAAGTTCGCATCACTGGCCTCGGCATTTTTCAAGTGAAAAAGCGTCCGGCTCGTTTGGGTCGCAACCCTCTCACGGGTGAGCAAATCAAAATCAAGGCTTCCAAAAAACTGGCCTTCCGCGCCGCTAAAGAAGTTAAAGAATCGATTTAATTCGTTTCCTCTAATTCGATGGAAGGCCCTGCTGAAACGCAGGGCCTTTTTTATTGGGCTTACCAGTTTTTAAGTCGCCTTACTTTCAAGTAACGGCAGCGCCAAACATTTGCACAAATTTTAATCCACCTTTGCCCCATTGCCATTTGGGCAAAAGGAGAAAGAAATGTCAGTCTCAAAATTTGTTGTTTCAGGTATCGCTTTGGCTGTTCTCTCGGGCGGCATGTCGCCGGTGGTTGCTGGCACAAAACCCCATAAGCCTTTACACTTTTCAATCAAAGGCGTGGCGGTTGATAATGCCGATGAAATTGCAACCGGTGATGCCAACAAGGGCACTGACCATGACGGCAGCGAACACGAAGGTTCTGAACCCGAGAACGGGTACCAAGCCAACTGAAATTTCTCATTTTTGACGCTCAATCATCCCATCGCACGCTTGCTTTAAGCCACACCTCCTTTGCAAGATGGAGGTGTTTTTACGTGGCGAAGTACCACTTCTATACTTAAATGTATCGGGAACAGGCTTCGTGTTTCGTGATATAGAAAAGGCACTCAAAACCAATCCAGAGAAAGCCAAATTCATGAGCCGTTTACACTTGGAAAATCATAACGCCCACCGCGTGGGTTGGTTGCGCGCTGCGGTCTTGGGCGCCAATGATGGCTTGATCTCAACGGCCAGCCTTATCTTGGGCGTGGCCAGCGCTCATGCCAGTTTAAGCAATATTTTGATTGCTGGCACAGCAGGGCTTGCCGCTGGCTCTATGGCCATGGCGGCTGGCGAATATGTTTCAGTCAGCTCGCAGGCAGATACCGAGGCCGCCGATTTGGCACGCGAACGCAAAGAATTGGCAGAACAACCCGAACTTGAATTGAATGAACTCAAGCAGTCGTTCGAAGCGCGGGGTGTCTCTGGGCCTAAAGCACTTCAAGTGGCCAAAGAACTCACCGCCGCCGATGCCTTGGGTGCGCACGCCCGCGAAGAGCTTGGCATTACTGAAATGACCACGGCGCGGCCATTGCAAGCGGCAATTACTTCAGCACTCACATTTTCTGTTGGGGCCGCATTTCCACTGGCTGTGGTTCTGTTGGCCCCCAGTGGATTTCTTATCCCTGCAATTGGCTTAACGACGCTGGTGTTTCTTGCGTTATTGGGGGCCATGGGCGCTTATGTGGGGGGTGCAAATTTGTGGCGTGGCACATTGCGTGTGGCGTTCTGGGGTGCCGTTGCCATGGCGGTGACAGCAGGCGTTGGCGCTTATTTCGGAACCGTTGCCTAAAAGCGGGTGAATTCATTTCAACGGCTGAGTTGATTGCGTGGGCGTGAACCTGCAGCTATTGTTCACTGAAATAAACATAGGATTCACGATGAAAACGACGGCGCGGGTGGTGGTTATTGGTGGTGGTGTGGTGGGCTGTTCGGTGCTCTATCACCTTACCAAAGCAGGCTGGAAAGATGTTGTGCTGATAGAGCGCGATATTCTCACCTCTGGCTCAACATGGCATGCCGCTGGTGGCTTTCACACGCTGAATGGTGATCCGAATGTGGCCAAACTTCAAGGCTATACCATTGGCCTTTATGATGAGCTTGAAAAAATCTCGGGCCAATCTTGTGGGCTGCATCGCTCTGGCGGTTTGATTTTGGCCGAAACACCCGAACGTTTGGAATGGCTTAAAATGGCCCATGCCCGCGCGCGCTATCTGGGCTTAGAAACCGAAATGCTGACGATGACGGAAGCAAAGAAGCTTAACCCGCTTCTCGAAGAGAAATATTTTATCGGTGCCATGCTTGATGCCGCTGATGGCAACCTTGATCCTGAAGGCACAACCCATGCCTATGCAAAATCAGCGCGCATTGGCGGGGCCGAAATTTATCAAGGCACACGTGTCACCGAACTTAACCCGCGCAAGCAGGGAGGCTGGGATGTGATTACCGACAAGGGCAATATTATTGCCGAACATGTGGTCAACGCAGCGGGCCTATGGGCGCGCGAAGTGGGCCGCATGGTTGGCATTGAACTTCCGGTTCTGGCCATGGCGCATCAATATCTTGTCACCGATGATATGCCAGAGGTTATTGAATTTAATAAATCTCACGGCCATGAACTTCCCCACATCATCGATTTCAAATCTGAAATTTACATGCGCCAAGAACGCTCGGGCCTTGTGCTGGGCACCTATGAAAAAGACTGTTTGCCATGGTCGCCCAAAACCACGCCTTGGGAATTTGGCCGTGAATTGTTCCAACCGGATTTAGACCGGATCGCCCATAATCTGGAACTTGGTTACAAGCATTTTCCGGCGCTGGCGAAAGCTGGCATTAAGAAGGTGATCAACGGGCCATTTACATTCACGCCAGATGGCAACCCGCTGATCGGGCCTGTGCAAGGTGTGGCGCCCAACTATTGGTTGGCTTGCGGTGTTCTCGCAGGTTTCAGCCAAGGCGGCGGCGTGGGTTTGGCGCTTTCACAATGGATGGTGAACGGCGATCCGGGTTTTGATGTGTGGGCGATGGACAATGCCCGTTTTGGTGAATGGGCCACGCGTTCTTACACCAATGAAAAAGTGCGCGAAACTTATGGCCGCCGCTTTTCCATCCAATTTCCGAATGAAGAATTGCCTGCCGCCCGCCCCCAACAAACCACAGCGTTGTATGATGTGATGATGGCCCAAGGTGCCGTGATGGGCAACAGCTGGGGCCTTGAAGTGCCCTTATGGTTTGCGCCCAAGTGTGTTGAACCCAAGGATATTGTTTCATTCCATCGCAGCAATGATTTTGAACATGTGAAGGCCGAAGTGATGGGAACGCGCAACGGCGTGGGCGTTACGGAAATTGCAAACTTTGCAAAATATCGTTTCACTGGAACGGGCGCTGAAAGTTTCTTGTCACACATGATGACGAATAAAATGCCAAAATCTGGCCGCATCGTTTTAACGCCCATGTTGAACGAGGCTGGCAAATTGATTGGTGATTTTACCATCGCCAAAGCCAAGGACGATTTGTTTTACATGTGGGGATCATCACAAGCGCAGAAATATCACATGCGCTGGTTTGAACAGCACATGCCAAAAGATGGCAGCGTGGTGATTGATCGTTTGGATATGGGCCTCGTTGGGCTTTCCATCGCCGGGCCAAAATCACGCGCTGTGTTGCAAGCGTTAACAGATGAAGATGTTTCCAACGCCAATTTCAAATTTATGGATCATCGTCGTTTTGATGTTGCCAATTGTTCAGCACTGGTGAACCGTGTGACTTATACGGGGGACCTAGGTTATGAAATTTGGGTGGAGCCTGCCTATCAACGCCGCCTTTATGATGCGATTATGAAAGCCGGCAAGGCCCATGGCATTGTGAATTTTGGCATGCGTGCGCTTCTTACCATGCGTTTGGAAAAAAACTTCCCCACATGGTATCGAGAGTTGCGCCCGATCTATGGTGCCTTCGAAGCGGGCATGGACAGGTTTGTTGATTTGACGAAGAATGATTTCATCGGCCTTGAAGCAGCACGCGCTGAAAAAGCATCTGGCGGAAAATTACGCCGCGTGTCGATGGTGGTTGAAGCGGGTGATTGCGATGTGCTGGGCGATGAACCCATTTTCCACAAGGGCAAGGTTGTGGGCTGGGTTACATCTGGCGGCTTTGCGCATTATCTGGGCAAGTCCATGGCGCAAGGTTATGTGCCAAAGGAGCTTGTGGGCGATGATGAATTTGAAATCGAAATCATCGGCGAAATGATCAAAGCCAAGATCAACCACGAACCATTGTTTGACCCTGAGGGCAAGAGAATGCGGAGCTAGGGCAGATCGCCAATCTCAGGCCACCAATAGTTAACCGGTCCAAACCACATTTTTTTAGGATCGATTTCGGAATGAAAACGGGTTTGTGATAGGTCTCTTTTCCAATGGCCGGAGAACCCTTCTCGAGCCGCGACCGCAGATACAATGGAATCGCGCTCATGTTCGTTGCCATATTTTCCAGAGAGGTTAAATTTGGCATTCAGCCTCTCATTTCTACTCGGTTTCTCAATATTTAAGATTCCAAAGATTTTTAGGAGTGGTTTTGGATGACATTCGGTGATCGCAATCCCCGGGAAGCGTTTCCTTAGTTCCATAGCTAGAATGATACCTTGTACCACTACAGCACCTCTTAAGCTGTTAACCGACTGAACTTCGCCACCTGAAAGTTTATATTGGCTTCTAATCCACTCATCGGCTTTGCGACCGCCGCCTTTCCCTGTTGACCACCACAATGGGCAGTCAATACCGACGCCAAGTGGCTGATCTTCTAGGCACCCCATAACATCATCAACGCTAGAGAGAGTTTGCGCTTCGTAAGTGCCGTTTAGGTATAGTTTAGTTAAACCAAAACTTTTGACACCACCTGGGTCGCAGCCCAACCAGTATTCTAGCGGTCCCATAAAACTATGCACTGCGCCCATAAAAACCCATTTGATCTTCTTTGGTAAACGCCACACCTGGCCTATCAAAATAGCTGAACACGGCGATCAATCGTTCACGCGTTCCGCGCACTGTTGAAACTCTGTGGGCGGTGTTCTTGCCTCTGAAAATGTTGAGGGTTCCCGCGCTCAGTTTCAAAGTCTTCACATCAGGATCTTGTCCGCGCAGCAGTTTGGCAACGCCATCATAGTTGGGGTCAGCCTCTTTGCGCAAATCTGTGCGATAGACAAAATCGCCGCCCTGTTCTGGGGCTTGCAGCAACAGCGTTGTGGTAAATTCACTGCGATCAAAATGCCAATTCAGCGTCTCGCCATCACGATATGCCATCACATTCACGCGGGCCAAGGCATCACGCATCGGATAAAGCGCATCCTTGCCCATAGTGGCACCTAAAAACACAATGAAGGGCGCCCACTCATAAATATACATGATGGTGCTTTGTGAAATTTGATCCGCGCAAATGGTGTGGTTGATCGTATCCACCTTCACCAATGCCGGATGATCAGCGGGCAGTTCCGGAATTTCTTTGCGGAAATAAATATTGTGGCTGCGCTTATGAACGAACGAAAGCGTGTCCATAACGGGTTGAATTTCGGCCACAGTTTTTTTCAAAGCTTCGTGCTTCACCAAGCCTTCAAGATTGAACATGCCATCGCGTGCCAGATCAGCTTTGCAGCGTGTAACCAGCGCGTTCCATTCCGCCGTGCCCACACGATGAAGTGGATAGCGTTCAAGATCAAGAATATCATGCATGTATTAATCCTTCTGCAGCATCAGCCAGCCAATCCCATATGGAAAGAGCAAAAGTGCGCATCACATAAACATGAAACATGTTATCGGCCAAACAATGCACAAGCACAGGCACGTGGTGCATGCCCGTCATCACAAAATCATCTGGCTTCATTGCACCGAAATCAATTGCGGCGCAGGCTTGCAAAAGCATTGCGGCCTGTTTGCCTTCAACCAAAATGCGGGTGCGGCTGGAAGAGAGTGGCGTTAAGAAACAGTTCTTTGCCTCGGGCACTTCGCCCAAAACCCAAAACTGTGCGGGCGCAATGCGCAGAACATTATTTTTTGCCACGCCAAATTCTGGCAATTTTCCAAATATCTTTTTCAGCGATTTTTCATCACCGGCAATTTGCGTCAACGTAAAATCTGGCGCTTCACTCAATGCCAAACCGGCCATTTCAAATTTGGCTTTGCCTTCAAGGGCTGAACGGGGTTTAAGCATGAAGTCTGGTTCCCGTGCTGTCGATAAAGTGTGGCGACACGATGCGCAATTTCACCTGTTCGTTTTTCAACGGAAAAGCACCCACAATTTCTTCGCCAACGTGTTTTAACCCACCTTGGAAAAGGCCCAAGGCAATGAAGTTTTGCAACTCTGTGCTCCACGTCACCGAGGTGATGTAACCGCGCCCATGGCCTTTGATTTCATCATTGGCGCTAAACAAAATTGTTCCGCCGCGCAATTTTTTGTCAGGCTCCATCAGCTCTATGCCCACCAAAGACCAGCGCTCGTCTGCCATCATTTCCGGGCGTTGGCGCAATTGATCCCCAATGAAAGGCTTGGTGGTGGATGCCATTTTGCCGAGGCCCAAATCATCCAGTGAATTGCGGTGATCAAGTTCAAGCCCCGCCACATGGCCTTTTTCAATGCGCAAGGAAGCCAGCGCTTCCAAGCCATAAGGCTTGATCCCTAACGGTCGTGCGGCCTGCAAAACATGTTCCCACAAGGCGGTTACATAATTTGCGGGCGCGTGGATTTCATAGGCCAACTCGCCAGAGAACGACAAACGCAGCAGGCGCACAATCACACCATCAACGCTGATGTCTTTCACGCCCATATAGGGCAGCATTTCGTTGCTTACATCTTCATTGGGAAATGCCAAGGCCAAAGCTTCACGCGCCTTGGGGCCGGAAAGGGCCATGCCGCCCCATTCATCGGTGAGAGAGCACACATGAACATTCAGCTCGGGCCAATGGCATTGTAGCAAATATTCAAGCCAACTCATCACCTCGCCAGCTTGGGCGGTTGTGGTTGTCATATAAAATTGCGTATCTGAAATGCGGCTGGTCGTGCCATCGTCCAACACCAAACCATCATCGTTCAACATCACGCCATAACGCGCGCGCCCTACTGGCAATTTGGCAAAACCATTCACATAAACGCGGTTGAGAAATTCAGCTGCGTCTGGCCCTTGCACATCAATTTTGCCTAAGGTTGAAACATCGGCAAGCCCCACATTGTGGCGCACCAATTCCATTTCTTTCAGATAAGCCGTCTCCGGTGTTTTTCCGGCCCAATCATAAAACCACGCGCGTTTCCATGTGCCCGCTTCAATAAATGTTCCGCCATTGGCTTTGTGCCAATCATGTAGGGGCGAACGGCGCGTCGGCCTGAAATGGTGGCCCACGCTGCGCCCCGCAATAGCGCCCACGGTGAGCGGTGCAAACGGAGGCCGGAAAGTGGTTGTTCCGGTTTCTTCTATCGACAGACCGCGCAACGCAGCCATCATGCCAATGGCGTTGATGTTCGACGTTTTGCCTTGGTCTGTGCCCATGCCCAGCGTGGTATAACGCTTCAAGTGTTCAACGCTCAAATAACCTTCTTGATGCGCCTGTTTAATGTCTTTGGCTGTCACATCATTTTGGAAATCAACAAAGGCTTTGGGCGGGGCATCGCTTGTCCATTTTTGCGTAATTGCATAGGGCCGATCAGCGCTCAAAACGAGCGGCGAAAAAGCCGGAAGCTTCTTGTTGAATTTCAAAGCCGCCAAAGCGTTGCGGGCTTGTGCATCACCATCTTCAATGGCTTGCAACGTGCCAAATTTTCCGGTGCAAGCGCCTGCCGCAAAATGTGTGGGGGCAAATCCACCGGGCACAAAAGCCGCGATGGCTGAATCATATTTTGGTTTAATGCCACCATGCGATGTTAAGTGCACAAGCGGGCTCCAGCCACCGCTCATGCCCAACACATCACACTCAATCATCACAGCATGGCGGCCTGAGATTTTAACGGCCTTCACTTCGCTGCCAATCACTTCGGCAATGCCACTTGATGGAAAAATCACAATACCTGCGGCTGATGCCTTGGTTAAAACATCGGCCGAAATATTCTGCCGCTCGTCCACCATGGTCACGGCAACGTCTTGTGCCGCCAAATCAAACGCCGTGTCATAGGCGGCGTCATTGTTGGTGGCGATCACCGCGCGTTTGGCAGGCGCTAAAGCATAGCGATTGAGATAGGTGCGCAAGGCCGAAGCCAACATAACGCCGGGCCTGTCGTTGTTGCTGAACACCAAGGGGCGTTCAACCGCACCCGTTGCAAAAATAATCGTCTGTGCACGGAGCGATTCTAATATATTCGCGCCAACGCTGATGATCACTTGGTTGGCATCATAAATGCCTTGGACTGTTGCACGGGTGAGAACGCGACAGTTTTCGGCCTGTTGCAAAGCCAAAACCGCGTCATCGCGCCACTTTAAAAGTGCAGCGTCTGCCGATGATGCGATCTGCCCGCCCAGTTCAAAATCTTGTTCCGCCAAAACAATCTTCAAGCCAGATCGAATGGCGGTGAGTGCCGCACTTAAGCCCGCAGGACCAGAACCCACAATCAACACATCGCAAAATGCGTTGCGGGTGAAATGTTTTGTGTCATCGCCAGCAGTTGTGGTTTTGCCCAAACCTGCCGCTCTGCGAATGAAGGGCTCATAGAACATCCACGATTTTTTGAATGGCCCCATAAAGGTTTTATAATAAAAGCCCGCGCCAAAAATGGGCGATGCCAGGCTGTTGATCGCCATCACATCAAATGTGGGTGAAGGCCATGCATTTTGGCTTTTTGCTGATAGGCCGCTGGTTAATTCCACCATGGGGCCAATGGCGTTGGGAAGCTCTCCCATTTTGGCCTCCGTCGTGAAAAGTGCATTTGGCTCTTCAATTCCGGCGCTTAAAATTCCACGTGGGCGATGATATTTAAAACTGCGACCAATGGTGATTTGGTTGTTGGCAAGCAGTGCCGAAGCCAGTGTGTCGCCCGCAAAGCCCGAAAGGCGCTTGCCGTTGAATTTGAAGTTTAAAGTTTTGCTGCGGTCAATGGTGCCGCCTTGGCCAAGTCTTCGAAAGCGCGTCATTGGCCCGCCTCTAAAATTTCATTCGTTGCCGTGTTGCGCTTCAATTTAAACCATTGCCTGCAGCCCAAAACATGGTGCCAATATTCTTCATGCGGGCCTTTTGGGTTTTCAAACAGAAACACATAATCATGCCAAATTTTCTGCGTGCCCTTGCCGTGAGCCGGGCGGGTTTTGGTTGCGTCGCTGCCATAGCGAAATTCGGCAACATCACGTTCACCACAATGCGGGCAAGGAATTTTCATTGCTTATATGTCCAGTTGCCAACGCCATGTTCATCAAGCTCACCGCCTCGTTCGAAACGATCTAAACCAAATCCGCTGGCCAATTCATGGGGCGTGTCATTGGCGATGGTGTGGGCAAAGGTTAAGCCCGAAGCAGGTGTCGCTTTAAAGCCTTGGTAACACCAACCGCCGTTCAGATAGAGGCCATCAACCGGCGTTTTACAAATGAAGGGCGAGCCATCTGGCGTCATATCGTTGACACCGCCCCAATGGCGCAAAAGCTTCATGCGCGACATAAAGGGCATAAGCGATGTTGCACATTCCATCACGTCTTTCATTTTGAAAAACTGGCCGCGCTGGGTGTACGTGTTAAAGCCGTCTATGTGGCCCCCAAACACCATGCCGCCCTTGTCTGATTGTGAAAGATAAAAAAGTTCAGCCCCCCAGCTTACAACATGGTGCACAAGGGGCTTTACAGGTTCAGTCACAAAGGCCTGCAAAATATGGGTTTCAACAGGCAGTTTTAATCCCGCCATTTTCGCCACTTGCGATGTGTGGCCAGCCACAGCAATGCCAGTTTTATCGGCCAGTATTTTGCCGCGTGATGTTTGAACACCGACGATTTTGTTGCCGGATTTCACAAAGCCAGTCACTTCGCAATTCTCAATAATATGCACGCCCAATTGCGACGCGGCGCGGGCATAGCCCCAGGCCACGGCATCATGGCGCACTGTGCCTGCGCGCGGCTGTAAGATAGAACCATGAACAGGAAAGCGCGCCTCTTTCGAATAATCGAGGTAAGGCACTTCCTTCATCGTTTCGTTGCGATCTAACAACTGCGCATCAATGCCATGCAGGCGCATAATATTTCCGCGCCGTGCAAACGTATCCATCTGACTGGGGCTCACGCCCACAACAATTTGTCCGCGATGAGACACCATGCAGTTGAAATCCAGCTCGTGAGACAAGCCTTCCCACATTTGCAAAGATTTTTCGAAAAATTTGGTGTTGGAACCCAACATATAGTTTGAACGAATAATCGTTGTATTGCGGCCCACATTGCCTGAACCAATGTAAGACTTTTCCAAAACTGCGATATTTTTCAAGCCATGGTTCTTGGCCAAATAATAGGCCGTGGCCAACCCATGGCCGCCGCCGCCAATGATGATCACATCATAATTTGGTTTAGGCTCTGGCTTGGCCCACGCTTGTGGCCAAGGCTCATCTTTGCGCAGAGCGTGTTTCAGCAGATTGAATATTGAATAGCCTTTTACCATGGTTCTTCAATATGGCATGTTTAGCCAAAATCAAGCATGAGATTTTTGAACCACAGGCGTGCGCGTCCATTCGGCCCATTCTGAAAACAGCAAGGCGCCAAGGCCGAAGATCACAAAGGCAACGGTCAGCGGGAACATGGTTCCATCATAATAGCTCCCCGCCAAACCGCCCAGCACAACTGAGATGAGCGACGAGAGTGACCCGGAAACCGCTGCGGCCATGCCGGCAATGTGGCCCATCGGTTCCATTGCCATGGCGTTGTAATTTCCGAAAATCATGCCGCTGGTGAAAAATGAGATGAACAAAATAATGCCCAACAGCGGCAAGGGTGGGTGACCATGATAGATCAGGCACAGCACAAGCATCACCGACCAATCAATCACGAAACCCCACAAGGCCCATTTGGAAAGTGTGCGCATGCCAAGGCGAATGACATATTTGCCATTCAAAATCATCGAAATGGCAATGCCAACAGCCAAGCCGCCAAACCACAGGGCGAAATAATCACCTTGATTATATTGATCCGCAAAAATTTGTTGGCATGTTCCCAGATAGGTTACAAAAGCCGAGAAGATGAAACCCACGGCGATTGTATATCCAAACGAGATCGGGTTACGAATCACTTCACCAGCACTTGCGGCAAGCTTTTTGGCTGAAAATGAAAGCCGCCTTGCGGGTTCAAGCGTTTCTTCCTGGCGCGTGGCCAACCAGATGCAGCCAATGGCCGCTGCCACAATAAAGCCTGTGAAAATATAACGCCAACTGGCCACATATAAAACCAATTGGCCAATGCTGGGCGCCAGAATGGGCACCAACATGAAGATGGACATCACGAAAGACATGATGCGCGCCATTTCAGCGCCTTTGGCGCCATCGCGCACCATGGCCATGGAAACAATGCGCGGTGAAGCAGCACCTAACCCTTGCACCAAGCGGCCCGCAATCAACATGGGGAACGAGGTTGAAAACATGCACAACACTGCACCAATGATATAAAATATCAGGCCCGCATAAATCGCAGGCTTGCGTCCAACGGAATCAGACACCGGCCCAAAAATCAACGTGCCAATCATCATGCCGCCGAAAAATGCCAGCACAATAAACTGGCGGTCATTCGGGTGAGCGGCATGAAGTTCAGTGGCCATCAAACCAACGGCGGGCAACATTGTGTCAATCGACATGGCAACCAATGCTGTCAGCATGGCCACTAAAGCGATAAATTCATTCGGGCGTGTTGTTTGCATTTCGTTCCATTTCTAAAATCAAATGTCCCGCAGCAACGACACATCGAACTTCTGGCAACTTCGCTTATTGGAAGCACGGTTCGCTGAAAGTTGGATTTGTCGTTTTTACGGGAATGGCGGTATGAGAGTCTTTGTTATGTGAGGGGTCTTACAGGGTATGCATATTAATTCCAACCGCCGTTCTGTCGACCTAGACCCGCGTGACGCGCAATTCTACGCTAATCCATACCCCACCTATCGACGCTTGCAGCAAGAATGCCCGGTTTTTTGGTGGGAGCAATATGGCCATTGGTGTTTTTCACGCCATGAAGATGTGAACGCTCTTTTGCGGGACAGGCGCTTTGGTCGCCAGATTTTGCACGTTGCCACCCGCGAGGAATTGGGTCTGGCCGAACCTGCGCCTCATCTCAAAGCCTTTCAAGACCATGAACAACATTCGCTTTTGGAGCTGGAACCGCCAGTTCACACGCGGCTGCGCGGGCTGATTAACCGCGCATTTTTAAGCCGCCACATTGAAAAAATGAAACCTTTCATTTTGACTTTGGCAAACCGATTGATTGACGACATTGAAAAACAGAATGACGTTGATTTGCTCAAAACCTATGCCACGCCCATTCCGCTTTTGGTCATTTGCCAATTGTTGGGTGCGCCTGCCGAAATGGCCGATCAATTTTTAAAATGGTCGCATGATCATGTGTCGATGTATATGGCAAGGCGCGATCGCGCGGTGGAAGACCAAGCGGTGAAATCTGTTTTGGAATTTTCAAACTATATGCGTGGGCTTGTTGCGGAGCGGCGCAAAAATCCCGAACATGATTTGCTATCCGAACTTTCTCGCGCCAGTGAAGAAGGCCAAAAACTTTCTGAAGATGAATTGATCACAACTGCCATTTTGCTTTTGAACGCGGGCCACGAAGCCACCGTTCACAGCATTGGCAATGGCGTTAAAACGCTGTTGGAACAAAAATTTCGAGGCGACATCACGGCTGATTTGATCGAGGAAGTTTTGCGGATTGATCCGCCCCTTCATATGTTCACGCGCTATGCATTGGAAGATTTGAATTTTAATGGGTTGGATTTGAAAAAGGGCCAAACCGTGGGCCTGTTGTTGGGCGCCGGCAATCATGATCAGGCCAAGTTTTCATTGCCTGAAACTTTCAATCCCTCGCGCACACAAAACCAACATGTAAGCTTTGGAGCGGGCATTCATTTTTGTGTGGGCGCACCTTTGGCAAGGTTGGAAATGCTGGTTGCATTTGAAGAATTGTTCAAGCGCCTGCCCAACATGAAATTAGTTGGAACGCCACAATACAAAGATGTCTATCATTTTCATGGGTTGGAAGAATTGCGCGTTCAGCCAAATTCTTTGAGATAGTTTTCGCAAAGCTCTGCTGTGCCATGGGTGTAGTTCACGCCCATGGATTTTGCCAAATTCGTTTCAGAATGTGAACCAATCCAGGCCACCAACAAAAGCCTTCGCAACATCATAAATGTTGCAATTTCATTCTCGTCTTCTTTGACCAAATCCGCCACGCGGCGATAGCCGGTTTTCCACGCACCAAGCAATGCGGGCACTTCTGGCGCATGTTCATAAAATGAAACGGGCGTTACAGCGTCATACATAAACCAGCCAAAGCCACAGTCATCGAAATCAATCACTTTTACCGTTGAGCCATCGATCAAAAGATTGGCCATGCGCAAATCTGCATGGATCAACCCGAAGCGATTTTCATGTTTGCCGTAATTGCCCAAACGCTTGCCGATCAAATCCGCCGCTCGGCCAAAAATTGCAGCGTGAGCCGCATCAACGCCCAACCCCTCGCGCCACTTGCCCCAATGCGGATTATTCTCACCTAAGCTTGTTTCAAAATCCCACGTGAATCGTTCAAAGCCTTTGGGGCGCTGCCATTGCTTGGCGTGCATGTGCATGCGGGCGGTTTGTTCGCCTAAAATTTCAAATGGGCCTTCAAGATTGTGATGGATAGTTAGCTCTGTGCCTTGCTCCCACTCAAACAAAACAACATGACGGCCCAACGCGTCTTGGATTAATTGGCCATCAAGGCCAGCCACAGGTTTAGGGGTGATCACAATTTCGCTTTGGCGCAAGTCAATCAACCACGCCAGTTCAGACGCAATGGCGGTCTTCGAATGATAGTTCTGGCGATGAATGCGCAATGCGAAGCGCTGGCCTTCAATGGTGTTGATTTCATACGTGGCGTTTTCAGAAATGTTGATCAGCCGCACGGTGCAACCCGGCGGCAGGGCATAAAACTTCAGGGCATGTTCGGCTAAACTAAGGCTCAATAGAAACACCGCATTCTGAACGCTAAACTATTTTTCATGCCTGCATAAAAGTCAGTGCCTGCTTCAAGTCAAGAAGATAGCAAAAGACTGGCCAGACCTGTGACCGATAAAAACTATTTACAATGTCAAACAGCGGGGGCTCCTTGTGGAAGGGAACCCGTTTGCTCGGTTGGAAAGAGCATCAATAGGCTTATATAACACATAATAGGATTTTTATCAAGTCTTATTTTGTCGTTTCTTGAATAATTTTGGCGTTTGTTGCCGCCCCGCAGTTTTGGGCGCGTCTAATGCTGGAATGGTGAAAGAATCTCAACTGGGGATCAAATGACTGAACTTGAAGCACAACCAACAGGTCGCCGCGCAAGAGGCGGAGCAGATGCACGCCGCGCCATGCGGGGTTCAACCGAGGTCAAGCAGGCGGGTTACATACGCCGCAAAGTGAAGCTTTATGAACCCTATTCCGATGACCAGTTGGAGTTGATTGAAAACAACGCCGAACTTGTTTTGCAAGAAACTGGAATTGACTTTTATGAAGATGAAGAAGCCGTGGCCATGTGGAAGGCTGTGGGCGCTGATGTTAAAGCATCGCCCCTTGAAGCCCGGCGCTTTCGCGTGCGCTTTCCGCGCGGATTAGTCCGTTCACTGATTAAAACCGCACCCCGCGAATATGTGCAACATGCGAGGAACCCCGCCAACAGTGTGGTGATCGGCGGCAACAATATGGTGTTTGCGCCGGTCTATGGCCCCCCCTTCATTCGCAATCTTGATGAAGGCCGGCGCTATGCCACAATTGAAGACTTTCGTAATTTTGCCAAACTGGTTTATATGTTGCCATCATTGCATCACGCGGGCGGCACGTTGTGCGAACCTGTGGATATTCCCGTGGCCAAGCGCCATTTGGATATGATTTACACCCACATCAAATATTCCGACAAACCTTTCATGGCATCGGTCACATCAGGTGAACGTTCGGCTGATTCCGTGGCTATGGCACAAATGCTTTTTGGCAAAGAATTTGTCGACCAAAATTGTGTGATGACATCTTTGATCAATGCCAATTCCCCCATGGTTTGGGATGGCGTGATGTTGGGTGCCTTGAAAGTTTTGGCAAGAGCAAATCAGGCATGTGTTATTTCGCCCTTCATTGTGGCGGGTGCAATGTCGCCCACCACAACGGTAGGAACGCTGACGCAAATTTTGGCTGAAGCTTCTGTGGGCATTGCCTTCACTCAACTTTGCAGGCCAGGCGCACCTGTGGTGTTTGGAACATTTGCGGCATCAATGTCGATGCAATCTGGTGCCCCAACATTTGGCACGCCTGAACCTGCGCATGTTACATTTGGCGCCGCTCAGTTAGCGCGGCGCATGGGTGTGCCGTTTCGTTCAGGCGGTGGTTTATGCGGATCAAAAATTCCAGATGCACAAGCCGCCTATGAAAGTTCAAACACATTGTGGTCAACGCTTTTGTCGGGTGTGAATTTTTGTTTGCATTCGGCTGGCTGGTTGGAAGGAGGCCTTTCATCAGGCTATGAAAAGCTGATCATGGACGCAGATCAACTCACCATGTTCCAGAAATTTGCCGAAGGTGTGGATTTCTCTGAGAACGGTCAAGCGATGGATGCCATCCGCGAAGTAGGCCCAGGTGCTCATTATTTGGGTTGCGAACACACGCAAAAGAATTTTGAAACGGCGTTCTGGCGCTCTGGCTTGGCGGATAACAACAGCTTTGAGCAATGGCATGACGATGGCGAAAAAGACATTGTGGTTCGCGCCAATACCAAATGGAAACAAATGTTGCGCGAATATGTGGCCCCGCCTCTTGATCAAGGCATTGACGAAGGCTTGCAAGAATTTATGGCCAAACGAAAAGCCGTTTTGCCAGATAACGTAAGCTAAGCGGCTTCTACTTCGGTTGTGATGGCTTTTCTGGAATCTGACCACGCATAAAGTGCGACGCCAGCAATCACCATCGTTGCGCCCACCGCATCGGCCAATGTGAATGGCTCGCCCAAAATCCAAACGGCCAAGGCAATTGTTACCAAGGGTGAAATGGTGGCGATCATCGACGTGGTCTGCGGTGTGGTGCGCGATAACCCGGCATTGACTAAAAATGATGGAATAACCGTGGCGAAAATTGCTGTGCCAGCAGAAAGCCAGAAAAACCGCGGGCTTGATGAAAAATCAAATGATCGGCTGACCACAATATAATGCAAGATGCAGGCAAAGCCTGAACTTGAAAGGGCAATGCTGGTAAACAACATGCTGCCCATAACGCCGATAATTTTTTTGGCGAAAAGTTGATAGGCAGCAAAAGTGACCGCGCACCCTAAAACAAGAGCGGTTCCAATAATCGTGCTGGTTCCGCCCGTTGGCAACGCACTTAAAAACACCACAACAAGACCAGCATAAGTGATGGTTGCCGCCAAAATGGTGAACCAGGTGATGCGCGCGCCAAAAAACATCCAGCCCAAAAACACGACGAAAATCGGGTAGGTGAACAACACCAACCGCTCAAGTTGGGCGGTGATGAAAACCAATCCGGCAAAATCCAGCTGCGAAGAAATATAATAGCCAATCAAACCCACAAGCACGGCTTGCATGGTCATGTTCCAGCCCGGCAGTTTTCCTTCGCTGCGCAATTTCCAAGCCGCGTAAAATCCAACCGCCATGAAAAATGGCAAAGAAATCATCATGCGCAAGGCCAACATCAAAGCCGCGTTGGCCTGTTCCATATAGGCAAGCTTGATGAAAATCGCCTTGGTAGAAAAAAGGGCGGCACCCGAAGCCGCGTAAAAATAACCAAGCAATTTATCTTGTGTCATAGGCTTTCACTACACGAGGGTGGCGGACTTGTCTTGATTTGGCCCATGCGCTTTGCGCATATGTCACGTGCGCTGAAACAATCTTAACTGAGCGACACCCCACAATCACTTTGAACAGCTTCAAGCGAATGGCGCGTGTATAGTCATTGAAATCACTTGCAGTCACCACAAAGGCGCCCGCGCCTTTCAGATTGGGCCTGTTCATCGTTGAAAACTGTTACCTTGACCCCGCGTTCTGCTCGCCGCAATATAACGCAATGATATTACCTTCGCTCATCGACCCTTTCGGTCGTCATGTTTCTTATTTGCGTGTTTCGGTAACGGATCGCTGTGATTTTCGCTGTGTCTATTGCATGGCAGAAAATATGAATTTTTTGCCCCGCGCCGACTTGTTGACGCTGGAAGAACTTGATCGCATGTGTTCGGCCTTCATTACTCAAGGCGTTAAAAAGCTGCGCCTCACGGGCGGCGAACCACTCGTGCGCAAGGGCATTATGACTTTGGTTGAAAGCCTGTCGCGCCATTTAAAATCGGGCGCCTTGGAAGAATTGACGCTCACCACCAACGGCAGCCAATTGGCAAAATATGCAATTGATCTAGCCAAGCATGGGGTGAAACGCATTAATGTTTCTGTCGACACGTTGGACGCTGCAAAGTTCAGACAGATAACGCGCTGGGGCGAGCTTGGCAAGGTGCTTGATGGCATCAAGGCTGCACAAGATGCGGGCATTCACGTGAAGATCAATGCAGTGGCGCTGAAGGGCGTCAACGAATTTGAAATTCCCGAAATGATTACATGGGCGCATGGCCAAGGGATGGATTTCACGCTGATCGAAACCATGCCGCTCGGTGATATTGATGGCGACCGCACGGATCAATATTTGCCGCTTTCACAATTACGCGCGCAATTGGAACAGCACTTCACCTTGGACGAGATTCCCTTTAAAACGGGTGGCCCGGCGCGTTATGTGCGCGTGAAGGAAACTGGCGGCAGGTTGGGTTTCATAACACCGCTGACCCATAATTTTTGCGAAAGCTGCAATCGCGTTCGGCTAACATGCACGGGAACATTGTATATGTGTTTAGGCCAAGATGATGCGGCTGATTTGCGCCATGCTTTGCGCGCATCTGAAAGTGATGATCATTTAAACACCGCAATTGCTGAGGCGATTTCACGTAAGCCAAAAGGCCATGATTTTATTATAGATCGCGATCACCACAAGCCAGCAGTGGCGCGCCATATGAGCGTTACAGGCGGGTAACAATTGATACATGCAAGGCCAGAAAAATAGTCAATCTGGTGCTGCTGCCCCTTTGTGAAATCGTTATTTTGCAAACATGGAAAACACAATCACCAGCCGCAACCGCACAAAACGCATGCACGAACGCGCTGCATATGATGAAGCGACGATCCATCCAATATTAGACGCACAACCGTTTTGTTCGGTTGGCTATGTTTTTGATGGGGCACCCTATGTAACCCCCACAATGCAATGGCGCGAAGGCCGCCACATTTATTGGCACGGGTCTTCTGCCAGCCGCATGTTGGAAACCTGTGAGGATGCCCAGGTTTGCGTGAATGTCACTTTGTTTGACGGCATGGTGATGGCACGTTCGGCGTTTAATCATTCGGTGAATTATCGTTCGGTGATGGCTTTTGGTCGCGCCTTCAAAGTGAAAGATGTGGCCACCAAAGAAGCCAAGTTGGAATCTTTTGTTGATAAGCTTTACCCCGGACGATGGGAAATTTTGCGAGCGATGACACCTAAAGAAGTAAAGGCTACAATGATCTTGGGGCTGGAACTTTCTGAAGTATCAGCCAAGGTGCGCCAAGGCCCGCCCGGTGATGATGAAAGCGATTATGCCTTGCCGATTTGGGCAGGCGTTATTCCTCTTCATGTGCAAACATTGGCGGCAATTGATGACCCGCGGTTGGCATCAGGTGTGATTGCACCCGAACATGTGAAGCACTTCAAGATCGGTTGATATCTAGGTTCAAGTATCGATCACTTCGATTTTTATGATGAGGCCATCTTTGTCGAACGTTGCAATTTCTTTGCCGCGCCTTTGAACTTTTGCGCCAGTTTTGTTTGATGTGGCATTTAGTGTCCACACTGATTGAATGCGCATTGCGTCCAGTTCTAAAACCTCATCGTCGAGAGAAACCTGATCTGAATATTCTGCAAAATATTCGGCCATCGCAGACATGATCGCTGTGCGACCAATAATAGAATTTTTCAAACCAGGTGAAATATAGGCTGCATTATCTGCAAACATTTTTGAAGCAGCAGAAAGATCAAAGGCATTCAGCGCGGCATGATATTCTATAAGCCGCGCTTTGTTGTTCATTGCCCCAATGCTGCGATAATCCGCACCCAAGATTTTATGCCGCGCTGAAAACTTGAAAGATTATATTTTTCATTAGGGCTGTGAATGGCATCATCATTCAAGCCAAAACCAACCAGCACAGAATCCATGCCCAATATATCTTTAAAGCTGCGCACAATGGGGATTGACCCACCAGAGCCCATCAACACAGTTTCGCGTTTGAATTCCGCTTGCAGAGCCGCGGCTGATTTTTTGATATAAATATTGCTTTCGGAAATTTCTGAAGCGGGGCTTCCGCCGCCACGGCCAGAGAACTTAATTGAAGCATCTTTCATCATATGCTTTTTGGCGAAGGCTTGAAATGCTTTCAAAATTTTCTGTGGGCTTTGCTTGCCCACCAAACGGAATGTCAATTTGGCATGGGCTTTGGATGGAATGACGGTTTTAGAACCAACACCTTGATAGCCGCCCCATATGCCGTTCACCTCAGCCGTGGGCCTTGACCAGATTTGCTCAATCACACTGAAGCCTTTTTCGCCTGCTGATGATTTCAAACCAACGCTTCCTAAAAATTTCTTTTCTGAAAATTTCAAACTGGCCCATTGTTTTTTGGTGGGCTTGGACAATGGCGAAACGCCATCATAAAATTTTGGAATTGTCACTTTGCCATTCTTGTCGTGAAGTGCCGCAATCATTTTTGTCAAAGCGCGAATGGGGTTTGTGGCCGCACCGCCATACATACCCGAATGAAGATCAATCGACGGGCCAGTGATTTCAATTTCCTCATGCACAAGGCCGCGCAGCCGCGTGGTGATTGCCGGGGTTTTCTCGTCCCACATATTGGTATCACACACAAAAGCCACATCGCAGGAAAGTTCGGCCTTGTTGTCTTTCAAAAACGGAATGAGCGAGGGAGAGCCAGACTCTTCTTCGCCCTCAATCAAAAATGTTGCCTTGATGGGAAGCGAACCCGTCTCGGCAATGAAGGCGCGTGCCGCTTCAACAAATGTCATCAACTGGCCTTTGTCATCCGCGGTGCCGCGCCCATAGATGCGTTCGATGCCATCAGCATCTTTTTTCAAAACCGGCTCAAACGGTTTGGTGTTCCACAAATGCAAGGGATCAACGGGTTGAACATCATAATGGCCATAAAACAAAACATGGGGTGTTTTTGAAGTGGCGTTTTTTGGGGTGTAATGCGCCACCACCATGGGGCGGCCCGGAGTTTTGCGGGCACTGGCTTCAAAGCCAATTGCATTGAGTTCTTTCACCAACCAATCGGCGGCCTGTTGGCACGCATCTGCAAATGCAGGGTCAGTTGAGATTGAAGGCACACACAACAAATCAAAAAGGCGGCCTAGGCTTTTGTCAAAGCCTGCTTCGGCGCGGGCAACAATTTTTTCAACGCTCATTTAATTTTTCCTTCCGCAACTTTTCCAATCAGCCGCGCCCATGAGCGCATGCCTTTGTGGAAACATTCAACATCATATTTTTCATTGGGGCTGTGGGCCGCATCATCAAAACGGCTAAAACCAATCAGAAGGCTTTCCATATTTTGAAAGTCTTTAAAATTGGCAACCACAGGAATGGAAACGCCACTGCCCACCAATGCTGTGGGCTTTCCCCATTCTTCGGCCAAGGCGGCAGAGGCCTGCTTCACCCACGGGCTTTTTTCATCAACCGCAATGCCCGTAGAATCTCCGCCGTGGGTTGCAAATTTTATTTTGCAATTTTCAGGCAGCATTGATTTTAAGTATTTGCGAAAATTTGCTCTGATCTTTTTTGGGTTTTGCCCCTCAACCAAGCGGAAGGTTATTTTGGCCGTTGCCTCTGCCGGCAAAACTGTTTTGGCGCCCACACCTTGATAGCCGCCCCACATGCCGTTTACCTCGCATGTGGGCCTTGACCACAGTTGTTCAGCCAAGGTGAAGCCCTTTTCGCCCGAAGCTGTGGTTTGGCCCACTTCGCCCAAATAATCTTTGGCTTTAAATTTCAAGCTGGCCCATTGGGCGGCTTTGGCTTTTGAAATGGGTTTCACGCCATCATAAAAATGCGGAATGGTGATGCGACCATTTTTATCATGAAGTTTGGCAATGAGCGTCGATAACACTTTGATGGGGTTTGTTGCTGGCCCACCATAATAGCCTGAATGAAGATCAATGCGCGGGCCAGAAATGATCACATCTTCGGCGATGCAGCCGCGAAGCGATGTGGTGATGGCTGGAACATCGTCGTCCCAAATCTCCGTGTCGCAAATTAATGCGATATCAGCTTTCAACGCTTTGCCTTGTTTTTCCAAAAAGCGGGCAATGTGTTCACTGTCGCCCTCTTCATCGCCCTCGATCAAAACAGTGAGGCGAAACGGCAATGATCCGTGTACGGATAGCCAAATCCTAATGGCCTCCAGAAATGTCAGCAGTTGGCCCTTGTCGTCTGAGGCACCTCTGGCGAAAATTGCTGGCCGCCCGCGCTCGGTTTTGCCAAGGCGCGGCTCAAAAGGTGGGGCGTGCCACAGATTTAACGGATCAACGGGTTGCACATCATAATGGCCATAAAACAACACATGCGGCAGCTGGCTTTGCTCATGGCCCCAACGGCCAATCACAGCTGGCTGTCCAGTGGTTTCATGTTGGCTTGTGACCAATCCGAACCCGTTCATGTAGGCTTCCAGCCAGTTGGCCGTGGCCCTACAATCAGCGTGGTGGGCTGGATCAGTGCCAATTCCGGGGAATTTTAGAAAATCGCACCAAATCGTGATGCTTTCTTCTTGCACATTGTCGATTTTGTTCAATACTTGGTTCAACATGTTGATTGTGCGAATCCAATTGTGTTTTAACGGGTTTAGCCCAAGAACGGGGATAAGAGCAAAGCCACCATATGAGCACTGACCAGACCAAAGCACAATTTCTTCTGGCACGCGACAGTTTGCAGGCGCGTGAGGCTTCGTCACGGCTTAGTCGGTTTCGCAGGCGTGGCTATCAACGCTATATTTATTGGCGCAGCTCGATTGATTTTTCTCTGCTGTGGAAACGGCGCTGGTTTATCATTGCCATGTTTCTGGGCTTCGCACTGATGGCAGCACCGACGCCTTCGGGGCTGAACCACCAAGGGCAGATTGTGTTGTGCATGTCGCTCATGGCAACGATTTTGTTTGTGAGCGAAGCAGTGCCTTTGCCCACCGTGCCCCTGCTAATCATTGTGGGTGAAGTGATTTTGCTGAAACTCGATCCCACCAAAGTGGCCCAAAGCCTGATGACAGATTCGGTTTTGTTCATCATGGGATCATTGATGTTGGCCGTGGCTGTTGTAAAACAGCGGCTGGACAAACGCATCGCCTGGTGGATTGTTCGCATGACAGGCACCAATGTGTATTGGATCAGCTTTGGCATTACAGTTGTGTGCGGAACGCTGGCCGCCTTTATTGGTGAACACACTGTTGCCGCCATGATGTTGCCTGTTGGAGTGACGCTGATTACGCTCACATCAAACGACCCGAAAAAAATCCACAATCTTGCAGCAGTTATTTTATTTTCAATTTCATACGGCTGTTCAATCGCAGGTGTGGCCACGCCATCTGGGGGTGCTCGCAACGCCATTATGATCAGCTATTGGAAAGACTTTTTTTATAATGCGGCAGACCCTGCCACACAGCGATATTTGATGGATTATCTGCATTGGGCGCTTTATGCCTTTCCAATGTTTGTGTTGCGCTTGCCGTTTGTAACGCTGCTTTTGATTTTCACATTCAAGCCAGAAACTACTGATATGACGCGCGCCATCAGCCGCTTGCGCACCCAAGTGTCGATGCAAGGGCCGATGCGTGGTTCTGAATGGATGACGATTTTGATCTTTGTCATAACCATTTTATGTTGGGTTACATTTTCATCCACCTTGGGCTTGGGCGTTATTGCCATTGGTGGCACAGCGGCATTTTTAATTTTCGGGTTGGTGCGTTGGGAAGATATTAACGCAGGCGTGAATTGGGGCGTTGTGTTGCTTTACGCGGCAGCCATTTCGCTGGGCATTGAAATGAAATCATCGGGTGCTGCTGAATGGGTGGCAACCAGCGCCTTGCAGGGCTTAACTGTTATGGGTGCAACAAGTGGCTGGGCTTTTGATAGTGCTATTTCGCTGCTGACGATTTTTGTGTCCAACACTATGACGGCCGGTGCCGCCGTTGCGGTTTTGGCACCGATCGTTTTAAAAACTGCCGTGGCCAGTGGGCATGACCCTTTGAGGATTGGTTTTTTGGCGGCAATTTCTTCTGCCTTCGGATATTTAACGCCTGCGGCCCAACCGGCTTTCACCATTATTTATGCATCAGGCTATTTGAAAAGTTCTGACTTTTTCAAAATTGGTATTCGCATGATGATTTTGTCATTTGCGGTTTTGTTGCTCACATCGCAATATTATTGGCCATTATTGCCATGAAGTTTTTTAACCGAAGCATATTGCCGGTGCGCCAGGAAGCGGCGGTGCAAAAAACCATTGCGAATTTGCGGGCGCAAAGGCGCAATCGCTTTCGCATTTTGGCCTGTATCAATGGAACGGAAGAAAGTCTGATTACTGTGCGCCAAGCTGCACGCATTGCAGTGACAGATGATAGCGATATTATTGTTTTGTTTGTGCGCCCGATTGATCAAGGGCTTCATTCTGGCGGATTGCAAGTGCGGCTGGCACGGCAAAATATGATGGACGCTGGGTTTGAATTGCCCGGTGTGACCCATTTGAAACGCGCGCTCGATGTTTTGAAAGAAGAAGGAATAGACGTTCTCAGTTGGGAACGCGAGATTGACCACCAAGATGCGTGGGGCGACCCTGCTGGCGACAACAAGGCCGAATATAAATCGCCCACCGGCAAAAGCGTGGTGTTGAAATTAAAAACAGCACCGGACGTGGCAGTGGGCATTCTCGATCAATATGAGTTGGGGCCTTATAATTTGATGATCTTGGGTGAACCCTCGCGCTGGCGTTCAGAGTTCAAGGCATTCTTTGGTTCAGGTGTGGTGCAAACGGTGTCTTCAATGGCACCTTGTTCGGTTTTGATCGTGCGCGAAAATGCAGAAAAGCGCGGCTTTCTGATTTGTACGGATGGCACTTCGCGCGCCATGCAATCTGTGCGCAGGGCCGCCGTGTTGGCCCATATGATGGGCGAGCCCATTTCGCTTTTGGCCGTCGGCCCCAATGAAGCAGCGCGCGCTGCCGCACAAGAGGCCGTGGCCAATGCGCAAGCGTTGCTGAAAGCCATGAAAATTTCAGTGCCTCACATTCATGTTGCAATTGGTGACATTGCCACAGAGATTGTGAAATTCAGTGCAAATTATGGAACAGTCGTTGTCAGCGAAGAACGCCGCTCACGCTGGCACCGCATTTTTAAAGGTGCAATTACCAGCGATGTTGTGCGTGGTTCTAAGACCAGTGTTTTAGAAGTTCGCTGAAGGCCTGCTATCAGGCCCCCTGCTCTTCCACTGAATCAAGATATTCGTTGAGGTGTTCCAGGTTTTCAAACCGCATCCAGCCTTCATCCGTTTCGGCTTCAACCGTATCATCTGAAAGAATGCGCGCTGGTCTTCCGCGAATGACTTTTTCTTCAACAACAAAAAGTTCGCCTTCTTCTTCAACATCTGCTTCGGCGGCAGCCATTGCAGGTTCTGCGGCAATTGCTTTTACGGGTTCACTATGCGCAGGCTCTGGCGCTGCCGATGTCATGGCGTCCATTCCGCCCATGGACTTGAGAACGTCTGCCTTGGCTTGTTCGAGAGCGCTGATTGTTTCAGCAACCGATGTTTGGGCAGGCTTCATCGAAGTTTCAGTCATCTTGCTTTTGGCAGTTTCAGCCATGGCAGCACCTACTGCTGCAACAGCAGCGGTGGCGGCAGTGGCTTCAGCGGCCTTGCGGCCAAAATTTGGAATTGAGGCCGGCACAGGCAGTGGCGCTGTTTCACTTTCAGATGAAACTGAAACTACGCTTGATCTTGATGCACGTTGAGACATTCCCAAACGATCCATCACACCAGCCAAGCCCAAAGCCAACACACCGCCAACAAAGAAAATTGCAGCACTGTCAAACTTTATTCCCAGCACATCCATTTTGCCGGGTGAATAATACGTCAGCGCACCAATGGCAACGCCAGCCAAAATCAAAACAAGTCCGAATAATTTCATAAGGTTAGACATCATTGCCCCTCCACAATTGGCGAATCAAGCCAAGTCTGGCCGATGTCGCTTTCTACATATCACAGGGTTAACATGTGTTAACGGCTGTGGCCAGAAGCCTATTCACCAAAAACCATGCGTGGCGCTGGCTTCATGCCTGAACCACTTTCCATGGCTTGCCACAGGGTTTCAGCAATTTTTCGATAGATAGCCGTGTGGGGTGAATCGGGCAAAGTTGCAACGATGGGTTCGCCTGCGTCGGAACGCTCGCGAATTTGTGGGTCGAGCGGAATTTCGCCCAAAAACGGCAGACCCAAACGTTCAGCTTCGGCCTTAGCACCGCCATGGCTGAAAATCTCATGACGTTTGCCGCAGCCATCGCAGATGAAATAGCTCATATTTTCAATCAGGCCCAAAACAGGCACATTGACCTTTTTGAACATATTCAAACCCTTTCGCGCATCGATCAATGCCAAGTCTTGCGGCGTTGATACGATCACTGCGCCTGAAAGAGGCGACTGTTGGGCAAGGGTGAGTTGCGCATCGCCAGTGCCCGGAGGCATGTCGATCACCATCACGTCGGTTTGGCTCCATGCCACCTCGCGCAACAATTGAGTCAAGGCTGACATCACCATAGGGCCGCGCCAGATCATGGGCGTGGTTTCGTCAACCAGAAATCCAATCGATGCCACTTCGATGCCAAAACGAGACATGGGCTTCATGCGCTTGCCTGTTGCATCAGACGCTTCGGGTTTGCCGGTTATGCCAAAAAGCTTGGGCATGGACGGGCCATAAACATCGGCATCCAGAACCGCCACGCGCAGGCCGTTGGCCTTAAACGCCAAAGCCAGATTAATGGCAGTTGTGGATTTGCCAACACCGCCCTTGCCTGATGCAACCGCAATGAGATGTTTAACACCTTCAACACCGCGCACAGTTTGGGCAGCTTGGGCTTTTGGCCCTGGTTCACGCGTTGGGCTGCGTTCTGCTGTTAACGCGATTATGGCTTTTTTTACACCGGGCAACTTGGCAACAGCCTGTTGCACAAAGGCTTGAAGCTGCTCCATTGCCTTTAGATGCTGGGGATCTGCATTGAGCGCAAACATCACTTGACCATCTTGGATTGCAATATCCGACACCAAACCAGCACTTACGATATTGCCCCGGCCATCTGGTGCTGCGATGCGCTTTAGTTCGGCCAAAACTATGTCTTTCGTGATGTCAGTCATTATGGTTTCCTTTTGGTAAATCAGTCGGATTGTCTTGGTCTAGCGTCTTGAGCCAGCCTATAGGCCGCAATGCGTTTTGTCTCAATCTTTACCATTCTTTCAAAGCAACCCTTAGGGATTGATGGTTATCAAGATTGTTAAATTTTGAAATGTTTCGGGCTCACATGCTAAATCTTACACCATTGATCAGCACCACCTGCGCCAAAATCGCTTCGTTTTTGGGATGGGATTCATCACCAACGGTGGAAGACGAAGATTATTCTTTGCCCTATCAAGACGAAACGCCTTGGCAACGTGAGTTGCTTGAAATGTTTTTGCGCAACCAAATGACACTGGCGCCCACCATGCCCGTGATAGCACTTGTGCTGAGTGCAACCGCTATGATGTGGAATTCCTTTGGAAGCGTTTTTTGTTGGTTTGTTGGAGTCGTGGGTTGCAATGTGTTGCAACTTTATTTGTGCCGACTTTATTTCAAACGCGTACGAGACGATTCCGCTCAAAGCGAATGGATTGGCATGATTGCCGCATCTGAATTGATGCAGGGCGTGTTTTGGGTGGTACCTTTGTTTTTCTTCTGGCCTGAAAATGCTTCGGCCCAAGGTGCATTTTTAGTGGCCGCAGTGATGGCAGTAAGCGCTGTACGCTTTTTGGTGGTCAGCAATTTTATGCCGGTGCTGATTGCCGGAACGGGCGTGATGACAATTGGCGTTGCGCTGCGCTGCATCACTCAGCATGACCAAGTTTATCTTAGCTTGGCCGGAATTTTTATAACACTCGAAGTGTTTTTTCTTTTCATTGCGAGACAGTTGCAAAGCACGGCGCGAGACATGATCATTTTCCGCAATCAAAAAGATATTTTGATTGATGAACTGCAACAGGCCCGCGACAAAGCTGAACAAGAAAAGCAAAACGCTCAAAAAGCAAATTCGTCTAAGACAGCGTTCTTAGCCAACATGAGCCATGAACTGCGCACACCACTCAATGCGATTTTAGGTTTTTCAGAAATTTTGCAGCGTGAGCTTTTTGGGCCGATTACCAACAACACCTATCGCGACTATGCGGGTGACATCAACAGTTCTGGCCGTTATCTCTTGGGCTTGATCAATGACATTCTTGATATTTCGCGCATCGAGGCAGGCCGTCGTGAAATTTCGGAAGAGCCGGTCAATCTTTCCGTGCCCCTGCTTCATGCCAAGCATTTGCTTGAGATTAACGCGGCGCAAAAAAATATTACTGTTGAACTTTTTGTTGATGCCAACTTACCAAAAATTTTGGGCGATGGCCGCGCCATTCAACAAATCGCAATTAATCTTTTAACGAACGCCGTGAAATTTACACCGCAAAATGGCAAAGTGGCTATGCGTGCAAAGCGCCTGTCCGATGGCTCAGCCCAATTGACGGTGGAAGACAATGGGCCTGGCATTCCGTTTGAAGAACAAGCCTTGGCGCTTTCAGCTTTCACACGCGGCCGCTTGGCAACCACCAAAGCTGTAGAAGGCGCTGGCCTTGGCCTTTCAATCGTGCGCGGAATTATGGAACTTCACGACGGCCGCGTAACAATCCAAAGCGCTACGGGCATGGGCACCACAGTTATTTGCGTGTTTCCGCCCAAGCGCGTTCTCTCAGGCCCGCGTGGTGCGCTTTATTCCGAGACTGAAAGTTTAAGTGAATCGCAACGGCGATTAATTTCGCTGACAGGCTGATCAACTTTCTTTGTTGGAAACGCCAGCACTTTCAAAACTGGCCATGCCGTTATGGCAAGCAACAGCGGCTTTCAGAATTCCTGCAGCCAATGCAGCACCTGAACCTTCACCCAGGCGCATGCCCAAATCCAACAGCGGAACTTTGCCAATCTTTTCGAGAAGCAGTTTGTGTGCGGGTTCAGCCGAACAATGCGCCGCCATGCAATGATCCAATGCATGGGGGTCAGCTTTGAATAACACAGCGGCGGCGGCTGTGGCCACATAGCCATCAATCAACACCGGAATGTTCTGCAATCGCGCCGCCAAGATGGCACCCGCCATGGCGGATAATTCACGCCCACCAAGCCTTCGTAAAACTTCCAGCGGATCATGCAAATGGCTTTTGTGCAAAGCCAAGCCACGGCGCACTGCATCTGCCTTGCGTTTGATGCCTTCAGCATCAACGCCGGTTCCGGGGCCAACCCATTGTTCAGGTTCACCGCCAAACAAGGCGCAGGCCAGAGCCGCGGCAACCGTTGTGTTGCCAATGCCCATTTCACCGATGCAGAGCACATCACAACCGCCCGCAATGGCTTCCATGCCATAGGCGATGGTGGCGGCGCAATCCTTCTCGCTCAACGCTGGCTCTTGCGTAAAATCTGCCGTGGGTTGTTCCAAGGCCAATTCAAAAACCTTCAAGCCCAGATCAAAAGTTTTGCAAATCTGGTTGACAGCAGCGCCACCACTTTGAAAGTTTGAAACCATTTGCGCAGTTACAGCCTGTGGGTATGCCGCCACACCTTGGGCCACAACGCCATGATTGCCCGCAAAAACGGCAACAACTGTGCGATCTGCCTTGGGTGGATAATTATGCTGCCATGTGGCCACAAATTCTGAAATACTTTCAAGCGTGCCCAGGGCACCGGGTGGCTTTGTCAAGGTTGCCTCGCGCGCACGGGTTTTGGCTGCTGCCTCTAAATCTGGGCCAGGCATAGATTTGATGAGGGCACGAATATCGTCGAATGGCATTCCAGATGTCATAAAGGATTCCTATTTACTTGCTTCAAACTGCGCGATGCGTCTATCACACGTTGGCAGAAAAACGGCTAAACAATTTGTTATGAGCGACAATTCATCAAGCGAAATACCTACCGTTGGCCGGTGGCGGCCGATTGCTGAACTGTTGGTCAGTTTGCAGTTTTTAACAAGGCTGCCCATTCCTTTTGCCCGCACGATTGATCCACAACCTTTGGCCTTGGCCATGCGGTGTTTTGGCGTGGCCGGGGCCTTGATTGGGGCGATGAATGGCTTGGTTCTGATAGGGCTTAGCTATTTGCATTTGCCAGCTTTGATGACGGCAGGTTTGGTGATTGGTTTTGGACTTTTTCTCACAGGCGCATTGCATGAAGATGGTTTTGCTGACTCAGCCGATGGGCTTTTTGGTGGTCGAACGCGTGATCGCCGTTTGGAAATTATGCGAGACAGCCGCATTGGCACATATGGCGCCAGCGCATTGGGTGTTTTAATTCTGATGCGGGCCGGAGTGTTCGAGGCGCTGCTTCAAGAGCCCCCGTTGCAGATTATTTTGATCACCGCGGCATGTGGTGCTTTTTCAAGGGCGATGGTGGTTGATCTCTTGTGGGCCACACGGTCTGCCCGCACCGACGGGCTTTCCACCTTGGCCGGGCGGCCAGACCGCGTGACAGCACTTGGCGCAATTGTCAGCGCTGGCGCTTTAACGGTTTGGGCTGGCCTTAACGTTTCACCCACCGCAGGCGTTTTGGCTTTGGGCATCGCCTTAGTAATTACGGGTTTTATGCGGCGCTTGGCCACCAAGTTAATCGGCGGGCAGACCGGAGATATTTGTGGCGCGGTGCAAGTGTTGAGCGAAATGGGAATGTTGGCGGTGTTTGTTTCAACACATCATTAACCCAAATTTCCAACGCATCATTAACCCAGATTTCCAATTCATTTTCGCTGTAAATCGTTTGTGATGAACAGCGCACTAATCATAGCCTCATAAGTGTGTTGGGAGTGGGTTATGCGTCATACTGGGCCTTTGCCAAGCGTTGCTTTAGCGTTGTTGTTAACGATCAGTGCCGGCTTTCCGGGGCTCAGCGATTTGGGAAAAACACCACCAACGCTTCAATTTTATGCTGCCACCGAACTTAAAAGCGGTGAGAACGGCCATTATTTCGTTACCGTTTCAATCAACAATACCAATGTGCAAGCTGTTGTCGACACAGGCGCCAGCGCTGTGGCCCTAAGCTATGAAGACGCTGAAAAAGTGGGGCTTCATCCGCATTCGTTGAATTTTGACGTTCCGGTTTTCACTGCAAACGGCCAAGTGAAAGCAGCGCGCGCCAAGCTGGACCGCGTGGAAATTGACAATGTGCGCGTTGATGACGTTGATGCGATGGTTTTGCCTGAAGGTGCCTTGAACGGAACTTTGCTGGGCATGAGCTTTTTATCCAAGCTTTCCAGTTTTAAATCTGAAAACGGTGTTTTAACATTGAAGAACTGACGCTGTTTTGTTTAAACCGTCGGTGCCGGGGTTTTTGCCCCGGTTTTTTATTTTAGAATGAAGCAATGGACGAATTTGGCCGCGATATTGAAACGCCATGTGTGAAAGTATGTGTGGTTGATCCTGAAACACAGCTTTGCATCGGGTGCGCGCGCACGCGGGCAGAAATTGCTGGCTGGCTTGGCATGGCCGCAGAAGAACGCCACACAATTGTTTTGGCCCTGCCCGAACGCTTGGCCACCATGACACTGCGAAAAAGCCGGCGCGGAGGGCGCGCGGGCAGGTTGTCGCGGTAGGTCGAAAAGATTGCCCTTAACTGGCTGGTTCGCAGTATAATATCATCATGATTATTGAACTTGGCCATTTCGCTTTGGTGTTGGCGCTGATGACCAGTGTGGTGCAAGCCACGCTGCCGCTTTATGGCGCGCACCGCCAAGACATTGGGTTGATGAAGCTGGCCAGTGTTTCTGGTGTTTTATCATTCCTGTTGGTCAGCTTGGCTTTTTTTGCAATTGCTTATGGTTTTGTGAGCGACGATTTTTCCGTCAGCCTTGTGGCGGCCAATTCGCAAATTGCCAAGCCGTTGATTTATAAAATCACAGGCGTGTGGGCCAACCATGAAGGTTCCATGTTGCTTTGGGTTTTGATCCTCGTCATTTTTGCCGCGTTGATTTCAGTGTTTGGAACCAACTTGCCTTCTGCCTTAAAAGCCCGCGTGCTTGCTGTGCAAGGCATGATCGCTTCGGCCTTTTTGGCATTTCTAGTTTTTACATCGAATCCTTTTTTAAGGTTAGATAACCCACCCGCTGATGGCCAAGGCATGAACCCCTTGTTGCAAGACCCCGGCTTGGCCATTCACCCACCCTGCCTCTATATGGGCTATGTCGGATTTTCAGTGGCCTTTGCTTTTGCTGTGGCGGCATTGATTGAAGGCAAGGTGGACGCTGCATGGGCCAGATGGGTTAGGCCTTGGGTGTTGCTGGCCTGGTGTTTTCTCACCCTAGGAATAACGCTGGGCAGCTTTTGGGCCTATTATATTTTAGGCTGGGGCGGCTGGTGGATTTGGGACCCTGTTGAAAATGTTTCGCTCATGCCTTGGCTTGCTGGCACGGCCTTGCTGCATTCGGCCTTGGTGGTTGAACGCCGCCATGCCTTGGTAGGGTGGACAATTCTATTGGCCATTCTGACGTTCTCACTCAGCTTGATTGGCACATTTGTAGTGCGTTCTGGTGTTTTGACCAGCGTGCATTCTTTTGCGGTTGATCCGGCGCGTGGTTATTTCATTTTGCTGATTTTGTTTGGTGCAACAGGCGGGGCTTTGCTGCTGTATGCTTTGCGCATTCCGCATGTTCGCAAAGGCGTGCCTTTTGCGATTGTTAGCCGCGAAGCCGGACTTTTGTTCAATAACATCTTTCTTGTCGTGGCTGCTGCCGTGGTTTTTATCGGCACATTTTATCCGCTTTATGTTGATCTGATGGGCAATGACAAAATTTCAGTGGGCCCGCCATATTATAATTTCACCTTCATGCCGCTTTTGGTGCCGCTTCTCATCGCTATGGTAATCGGGCCATTTTTAAAGTGGAAGCGCGACACACTGTTGGCAGCACTAAAACAACTCACCAAGCCTTTGGCGCTGACAATTGCTGTGGCTTTGCTTGTTGCAGCATTTGCCATGGGCAAACATATTATGGCCGTTTTCGGAATTGCCTTGGGCCTGTGGATTGTTGTCGGTTCCATCTGGGTTATGGCAAAGCGAATTAAGCTGGGCCGCGCATCAGTGGATGAAAACTTGCAACTATTGGCTTCAACGCCACGGGCCTATTTCGGATTGTTGTTTGGCCATATGGGTTTGGGTTTTGTGGTTTTGGCCATTTCTGTTGTGACCACATGGCAACAGGAAAACATCATCACCATGAAAATTGGCGATCAAACCCACATTGGTTTTTATGATGTGAAGCTTACCAATATTGATCAATTGCAAGGACCAAATTATGTGGCCGAACGTGGCACGTTTGAACTTTCGCAAGACAAAAATGTGTTTTCAGTGATGACCGCCGAACGCCATTTTTATCCACTGCAACAGCAATTGACGAACCAGACCGGCATTCGAACCAACGGCTTTTCCAACACCTATATTGCATTGGGCGAAGCTGATAAAAATGGCGGCAGAACTGTAAGGCTCTATTATCACCCCATGGCACCATGGTTGTGGATCGGTGGGTTTATGATGGCTTTTGGCGGCTTTATTTCGCTTTCAGACAGGCGCTTTCGTGTGGGCATGCCGCAACGCGCTGCGCTTCAATTGAATGTGCAGGCCGCAGAATGAACAAGCCGCGCATTTCCACGCTGTTGCCGATCAGCTTGTTTGTGGTGATTGGTGTTGTGATGGCCATGGGCCTGCAACGCGACCCCAAAGTTTTGCCTTCCATGCTGATCAACAAATCTGTGCCAGCATTTGATTTGGCATCTTTGGATGGAACACCAAATTTGAACAGCGGCACGTTCAAAAACAACGGCTTTGTGGTGCTGAATGTTTTTGCGTCATGGTGCGTGAGCTGCCGCGAGGAACATCCATTTCTGATGCAGTTGGCAAAGGATAAGCGCTTCACGCTTTTGGGTGTGGATTGGAAAGACAACAATGCCGACGCCAAAGATTATTTGGCAAAGATGGGCAATCCATTCGCCCACATTGGGGTTGATCAATCTGGCCGTGCTGGCATTGATTTGGGTGTGAGCGGTGTTCCTGAAACTTTTGTGATTGACGCACAAGGCTTGGTGCGAACGCGAATTCCGGGGCCACTTTCGCCCGAAATTTGGAAGACGGAAATTGAACCGATTTTAGCGGGCAAAGCTTCGTGATGCGTTTTGTATTCATATTTATGTTTTTGGTGTTTGGTACTTTGAGTTCTTGGGCGGTTTTGCCTGATGAAATGTTGAAAGATCCAAATCTTGAAACCCGCGCGCGCGATATCAGCAAAGATCTGCGTTGCCTGGTTTGTCAAAACCAATCGATTGATGATTCTGATGCCGCGTTGGCCCGCGATTTACGCGTTATTGTGCGCGAGCGATTGACAGCGGGTGATAGTGATACGCAGGTTATTGATTTTGTTCGGGCGCGTTATGGCAATTATGTTTTATTAAATCCACCGTTTGAAGCTGACACTTATTTGCTTTGGCTTTCACCGTTTTTGCTGTTGGCCATTGCTTTAACCACCGCATATTTTTTTATGCGTCAACAGCCAGAACCAGACGCTGACGCAGTTGAGGACGACGTATGACACTTTGGCTTTTTATGGTGATGCTGTGCAGCGCGGTTGCAGTTGCCATTTCAGTTCCGCTCATCAGGCGATTTGATGCAACTTCCACGCTTGGCCAAGAGGCTGCTTTTTATCACGATCAAATCCAAGAAGTTGACCGAGATGTGGCTAGCGGAATGATCACCTCGGTTGATGCAACAACGGCGAAAGTTGAAATCAACCGCCGTTTAGCCGCCGCTTCAAAAACAATGCCCACAAACAATCCAGTTTCAAATCGTTGGCGCATGATTGCGTTGGTTGCGACGGCGGGTTGGGTGATTGTGGGTGGCATATATCTTTATGGCAAGCTTGGACGGCCGCAATTTATGCAGCAGGCACAGACTCAGGCAGACACATCCACCGCTGCAATGATCGATGGCATGGTGGCAAAGTTGCAAGCCAAACTCGATGCCAATCCGAATGACGCGGAGGGGTGGCGCATGATGGGTTTGGCCCAAATGAATTTGCAACATTTTGATAAATCGATTGCTGCTTATGAAAAAGCGATCGCACTTCAACCTGACAACGTGGAAACCCAATCGCGGTTTGTTGAAGCCTTGGTGCAACAAGCCCAAGGCACGGTTACGCCAAAAGCAACAACTGTGATCGCTGCCGTTCTGGCCAAGCAGCCGAAGGATTTGCGCGCCCGTTATTATGAGGCCATTGGCGAAGAACAGGCTGGAAAAGCGGCAGAGGCTTTAGCAAAATGGCAGGCCCTTTTGACTGATGCACCAGCCGATGCGCCTTGGTTGGACACGGTGAAAGAACATGTCGCTGCTTTGAGCAAAAAGTAAGGTCAGCATCGGGAATATCACGCATTTTTGGGCTTAAATTGATCTGGATCAACCGCTTCATTGTGCCGCTCTGGACTCTCTAGAATGTTTGGCTCAGAACGCCGATATAAAGTTTGAAAGAGCATAGCGTTATGAATTTCGACACCTTTTTTAATGACCAATTGAACAGCCTGAAGACCGAAGGGCGTTACCGCGTTTTTATTGATATGGAGCGCCACGCGGGTTCATTTCCCAAGGCCACGCGCCATGTGAACGGCGAATTAAAAACTGTGACGGTGTGGTGTTCAAACGATTATTTGGGCATGGGCCAACACCCTGCGGTTTTGGCGGCGATGCATGAAGCGATTGATCGCACGGGTGCTGGTTCAGGCGGCACGCGCAATATTTCTGGCACCAATCATTATCATGTTACGTTAGAGCGCGAATTGGCTGATCTTCACGGCAAGGAAGCTGCCTTGTTGTTTAACTCTGGGTACATGTCGAACTGGACAACACTTTCAACTTTGGCTGCGGGCCTGCCCAATTGTGTGGTGTTATCCGATGCTGGCAACCACGCCTCTATGATTGAAGGCATTCGCCATTCCAAAGCTGAAAAAATTATTTTCAAGCATAATGACATGGCCGATTTGGAACGCCATCTCAAATCAATCAATGGCACTAAGCCCGTGATTATTGCGTTTGAATCGGTTTATTCAATGGATGGCGATTTTGGCCGCATTGCCGATATTTGTGATTTGGCTGAAAAATATAATGCGTTGACCTATCTCGACGAAGTTCACGGTGTTGGCCTTTATGGGCCACGCGGCGCTGGCTTGGCTGAACGCGAAGGGCTGATGCACCGCGTTGATGTGATCGAAGGAACCTTGGCCAAGGCTTTTGGCGTGGTGGGCGGATATATTACGGGAAGTGCCGCGCTTTGCGATTATGTCAGAAGTTTTGCTTCGGGTTTTATCTTCTCATCATCTTTGCCGCCCGCTGTTGCTGCGGGTGCTGCTGCAGCTATTCGCCATTTGAAAACCTCTGACGTGGAACGCAAGGCCATGATGAGGCGCGTTCGAGAAGTGCGTGCTGGGCTTGACCAGTTGGGCATTCCCTATTTGCCCAATGATAGCCACATCATTCCGGTGATGGTGGGAGATGCTTCCAAAGCCAAATGGATTAGCGATTACCTGCTGGACAATGATGGCATTTACATTCAGCCCATTAACTATCCTACCGTGCCACGGGGTAAAGAACGATTGCGCATTACGCCAACGCCATGCCATTCCGCTGCCGATATTGAGCATTTATTGAAATCGCTCAACGCTTTGTGGAAACAATGCGCGCTTGCACGGGCTGTCGCCTAACATTTACAGGCCTTTGTGCTGGCGTGCACTAAAGATGGCAGGATTGGTTTTGATCGGCTATAGCTGATCTATGTTCATCGTTACAGCGTATGCCCCAATATGAAAAATCCTAAAACTTCTGTCTCTCAACAAATTCGCGCCAGGCTTGAAAAGGCCGGGCAGCGTTATTTTGCCAATGACAACATTTCTGGCTTTATCAACGCGGGCGAACGCGATGCCTTGCTTGATGAGGTTACAGCCAAAATGCAGGGTGTTTTGGAAAGCTTGGTGATTGACGTTGAACACGATCACAACACGCAAGGCACGGCACGGCGCGTGGCCAAAATGTATTTGAACGAGGTTTTTAAAGGCCGATATTCAGATGCACCGCCTGTCACCGAATTTCCAAATGCTTCAAACCTCAATGAATTGATGATTGTTGGACCGATGACCATTCGGTCTGCGTGCAGCCATCATTTTTGCCCCATCATCGGCAAACTGTGGATTGGCATTATGCCGAACCAACATTCAAACCTGATTGGCTTGTCTAAATATGCCAGGCTTGCAGATTGGATTTTATCGCGCCCGCAAATTCAGGAAGAAGCCATTTCACAAATTGCCGATTTGTTTATGGATTTGGTGAAGCCCGATGGATTGGCCATTGTGATGGAGGCCGATCATTTCTGCATGCATTGGCGCGGCGTGAAGGATTCTGATAGTTTGATGCTGAACAGTGTGATGCGCGGTTCGTTCTTGAAGAACCCAGCGCTGCGCCGCGAATTTTTAACACTTATTCCAAGGAAAGATTGATCCCATGCTTGTGCGATGCCTTTATGCCAGCCGGATGCAAAAAGCCTTAACGGCGGCCGCGCATAATTCTATTTTGGAATCATCACGCAAGAATAATGCCAAGCTGGGCATTACAGGCGTGCTGCTCACGACAGGCACTATCTTTGTGCAATTGCTTGAGGGCGGCCGCGAAGAGGTTTCCAAACTTTATAACCGCATTGTGGTGGACCCGCGCCATAAGGATGTTGTGCTTTTGGTTTATGAAGAAATTACGGAACGCCGCTTTGAAGGTTGGTCTATGGGCCAAGTGAACATGGATGGCATTAACCCCGCCATGCTGCTCAAATATTCAGAGACAGCAACGCTGAATCCTTACGCTAGTTCAGGCCAAGCTACGATGGCGTTGTTGAATGAACTGGTGGCCACGGGATCTATCATCTGTGGCAACGCCACAAGCAAAGGGCGGCGGGGTTGAGCGACACTCTGGTTTGAATATATGCTTTTGGTGGGGAAGCGGAACAGACAAGAAATGCAACTCACGTCTGATTTTGTCCCGAAGCTGACCTTGTAGAAAGAATTTCTGAGGAATTGCATCCATTCAAAAACTGGGTCAGGCGTTCGTTCAGATTTTACCAACGCAACATGCGCATAAGTGTGTCGTCACGATCATAGAAGTGATGTTTGAGAGCAGCTGCAATGTGTAGAGCGATCAGAGTCAAAACTGCCTTTCCGCCCCAATTGTGAATCATATGCCAGTTGATGCCAAAATCTGGTAACAGCGGGATTTTAAAACCAAACCAACTTGCAGTTCGCACACCCAACGAACGTCGCACATGCTCAGTGTAGGCAAGCCAGCCCGTGAGAGGGATCAACACCATAGATGCGTAAAGCATGACGTGCGCAAGTCTCGGAGCCCTTCCCTCCCGATGTAAGTCGTTTGCCGACGCTGGGGGTGGATTTTTCCACCTCCAATAAAGTCTGAAACCAAACATCGCGATAATCACCAAGCCTAAGCTGGCATGAACAGTCGGCAAAAAATATGCATGATGACCACCCATTGTCTGTTGTCCAAAAAGCAGCAAACCAACAATAGGGATGGCCATCAACCAATGCAGCGCAATGGCCGTTTTCGTGTATCGCAGCGACTTTAACCCCTGCACAGAAGGGTCAGTGCCCATTCTTCTTCAACCAATCCTTCATGAAAGTAATCTCACCCTCCTGAGCCCCCACAATATCGCCTGCCAATTTCAGCAAGGAAGGGTCTTTTGCAAATTGCTGCGCAACTTTGGCCATATCAATGGCACCTAGATGGTGCGGAATCATGCCTTTGACGAAATCAACATCAGCATCGCCAGAATAGGGGACTGACATATTTTTCTGCATCGCCGACATCGCTTGTTCATTGGCTTTGGCAGACTCCGGAACTATGGGAAGTGTGGCTTGATTGGCTTTGGCGAGCCAATCTTTCATAAAGGCAATTTCACCTTCTTGGGCTTTGACAACACCTTCTGCGAGTTTTTTAATCTCAGGGTCTTTGCCATACTGCAAAACTACTTTGGCCATATCAATGGCCCCTTGGTGATGGGGCATCATACCTTGGACAAAATCGAGGTCAGGCTTGCCTGTCATCAGCTGCATCATGCCCTTCATCATTCCAGCCATGGCAGTCTCGTACCCCTTGGTGGAGTCAGATCCATTTGCGTTGACCATTGCCGAATGATCCATATTCGGCATATCGGCAGACACCGCCGTTTGCGTCATTGCGCAGCCTGCTGCACCTGCAAGGGCAATAAATGCAACGGCCAAAATGGCTTTTGTATTCATGTTCGCTCTCCAATCCAGCGGTGAAATACTATTTGTTGCTGCGTCCTAAAATCTCAATGATCTCAGAGATTTTCTTGCGCTGGTCTTGTTTGTTGCCGCTCGAAATGGCGTGTTCCACACAGTGGCTGACATGATCGCGGAGAATTTCTTCTTCGGCACGGCGCAATGCAGCTCGCACTGCGGAAATCTGTGTGACAATATCTATACAATAGCGGCCATCTTCAACCATGCGGGAAAGGCCGCCCACTTGACCCTCGATGCGTTTGAACCGCCTGAGCACGGCAACTTTGGCTTCTTTTTGCATACTTGATAAATACCTATAGGGGGTATATGTGTCAAGTCAGGAGATTGTATAATGGATCACAAATTTGAAATGACTCACCTGAAAGCGGGCACCGCTGTCGATCCGGTTTGCGGCATGAGCGTGGACATTGCCACCGCCAAGCACAGGGCTGATTACCAGCAACAGACTTATTATTTCTGTGGTGCGGGTTGCAAAACGAAGTTCATGGCCAATCCTGCCAAATACCTCAGTGCTTCGTCCAAAGCTGTCGAACCCGTTGTTACTGGTGCTATCTACACCTGCCCCATGCACCCGCAAATCTAGCAAATTGGCCCGGGCACATGTCCAATCTGCGGCATGGCTCTTGAACCCCAAACTGTGACTGCCGATAGTGGCCCCAATCATGAATTGATCGACATGACGCGGCGCTTCTGGGTGGGACTTGCGCTCGCCCTTCCAGTTTTTATTCTGGAAATGGGTGGGCATGTAACAGGCCTCACCATGTTGCTAGGTCAGCAGCTTACCAATTGGATTCAACTGGTGTTGGCTACACCCGTTGTTCTTTGGGCGGGTTGGCCATTTTTTGTTCGCGGCTGGCAATCGCTAGTAACACGCAACCTTAACATGTTCACATTGATTGCCATGGGTACAGGTGTCTCTTGGATTTACAGTGTCATTGCCACGGTGGTGCCTCACATATTCCCCGGCGCGTTCCGGCAGATGGATGGCGCGGTAGCGGTTTATTTTGAAGCAGCCGCTGTGATCACTGTGCTGGTCTTGCTGGGGCAAGTGCTTGAACTTCGCGCGCGCGATCAGACATCGGGCGCCATCAAAGCCCTTCTGGGGCTTGCACCAAAAACAGCACGGCGGGTGAATACCAAAGGCGACGAGGAAGAGGTGTCACTTGATCTCGTTATTCTTGGTGATCGCCTCCGGGTCAGGCCGGGCGAGAAGGTGCCCGTCGACGGGGAGATCACGGAAGGCCGTTCATCATTGGATGAATCCATGGTCACGGGCGAGTCTATGCCTGTTAGCAAAGAGGCGGGTGCAAAAGTGATTGGCGGCACCATGAACGCCAGCGGCAGCTTTGTCATGCGAGCTGAGAAGATTGGAAGCGAAACGATGTTGGCCCGGATTGTCCAGATGGTGGCCAATGCGCAACGCAGCCGTGCTCCCATTCAGCGCATGGCAGATCGTGTTTCAGGCTATTTCGTACCAGCGGTTATCGGCGCTGCTATTCTGGCTTTTGCCGCGTGGTCAGTCTGGGGTCCAGAACCGCGGTTTGCATACGGTCTGGTGGCCGCTGTGGCCGTTCTCATCATCGCTTGTCCTTGCGCCTTGGGGCTTGCAACACCGATGTCAATCATGGTGGGTGTGGGACGCGGCGCGCAGGCGGGCGTGCTCATTCGTGATGCTGAAGCATTAGAGCGCATGGAGAAAGTCGATACGATTGTCATCGACAAAACCGGCACGCTTACGGAAGGCAAACCTTCAGTTATCGCTATTGTTGCAATCGACGGCCAAGATGAAAATGAGCTTCTACTTCTGACCGCCTCAGTTGAACAGGCGAGCGAACATCCCTTGGCTGCTGCCATTGTGAAAGCGGCCAAGGAACGCAAGCTGGAACTTGCCAAGGTGATGGGTTTTGATTCACCTTCGGGCAAAGGTGCCATTGGCATGGTGGAGCGCAAGCGCATGGCCATTGGCAATGCCAAGTTTATGACCGAACTGAACATCAAAATTGATAGTCTTGCAGCCAAATCTGATGCGTTGCGCGGGGAAGGTGCTACGACCGTGTTTGTGGCCATCAACGGCAAACTGGCAGGCACTATCGGCATTGCCGATGCGGTGAAGGCAACCACCCCGCAAGCTCTGACCGCACTGCGCGAAGCGGGCATTCGTATTGTCATGTTGACAGGTGACAATCGCATCACGGCTGAGGCCATTGCCAAGCGCCTTGGCATTACTGAGGTTGAAGCCGATGTGTTGCCTGATAAGAAAGCTGATGTTGTGACCAAACTCAAAGCACAAGGCCGCGTGGTTGCCATGGCAGGCGATGGCGTGAACGACGCGCCAGCCCTTGCTGCAGCTGACGTGGGCATTGCCATGGGCACCGGAACTGATGTGGCCATGGAAAGTGCTGGCGTCACATTGTTACGCGGTGATTTGATGGGAATTGTTCAAGCGAGAAGTTTGTCCAAAGCCGTGATGGGTAACATTCGCCAGAACTTATTTTTTGCGTTTATTTATAATGCAGCAGGTGTGCCGATAGCGGCAGGGGTCCTCTATCCCGTGTTTGGCATTTTGCTCTCACCCATGATTGCGGCGGCGGCTATTGCATTGAGTTCAGTCAGTGTGATTGGCAATGCGCTCAGGTTGCGTAGTGCCTCACTTGAAATCTAATTTGAGTCCGGATTTGGCCTCTACCCAACTCTAGAAAATAGAACACCTCGGTCCGCTTTCAGGTACTATCTAGACAAGTGTTATCGTCTCGAAGCTCGGCAGTTTCTGCGCTTTTGTCTAAACCTCAAAGCCTCTTGGCGTCTTCCAGAGCTTTTTTCATTTGCGGCAACATATCTGCGTTGCCCGCAATATAGCCGCCAGAGTTTAGCGGATTGGCCTCGCCATTAATGCCATGAACAAACCCACCGGATTCGCGCACGAATAAAATGCCCGCCGCCATGTCCCAAGGTTTTAGTCCATGCGTCCAGCCACCATCCAAACGGCCCATGGCGATGAATGCTAAATCAAGCGCAGTTGAACCCAAACAGCGAAGCCCTGCCGCTCTGGTTTGCATAACGGCCAATTCTTTGCGTTGCTCATCATGGTTTTTTGTGGCGCGGTTAGGAAGGCCACAACACAACATGGCTTCAGACAATTCTTGCCTTGCGCCAACGCGCATACGCTTATTGTTGAAAAATGCCCCCGTGCCCTTTTCCGCGTGGAACAGCTCATCGGTGACGGGGTTATAGGTAACGCCTGCGATAATTTCGCCCTTGCGTTCCAATGCCACTGTAAGCGCAAACAGGGGTAACGCGTGCATAAAGTTAAACGTGCCGTCAATTGGATCTATGATGAAACGGTTATCTGGGTCTGTGCCTTTTGTTTCGGCTTCTTCTTCACCCAAAAAACCATAGGTAGGGCGGGCCACGGCCAGTTCAGCACGCAGGGTCTTTTCAGCTTTTTTATCCGAGCTTGTCACATAGTCAGCTGGGCCTTTGACTGAAACTTGCAGCGAGGACACTTCACCATAATCACGCTGAACATTGCGCGCTGCTTTGCGGACGGCAGCAATCATCACAGTCATAATCGGGGTGGTGGCCAAGTTGAATACTCTCTCGTGGGAATGAAGCGCAGGCCTTAGCAGGGAAAATCTGTGCTGGCTAGTTCGCAGTAGGGTCGGGCAAAGGCCTAAAAGCGGCCGCGCGATCTTCGGCCTGTTTTATATCTGCGGGATCAACCTTTTCCATTTTGGCATCCATTTCAATATCGCCGCGGCCCGCGGCTTTGGCCAAAATATTCCACTTCATGGCTTCAATGGGGTCATAAGCCACGCCATGGTCGCCCATGCCATAAAGCCTTGCCACGCGGTTCATGGCCACGGCATTGCCATGGTTGGCGGCCACCAAAAGCCACTTGGCGCCCAGCGTTTCATCTTTCTGCACACCTTCGCCACGGAAAATTAGAACGCCATATTCAAGGGCGGCTTCTGGCATGCCTTGCAAAGCTGCTTTGGAAAACAACTCGCCTGCCTTCACCAAGCTTTTATCAACCGATTTTCCATCCATATACAACAGCGCAAGATTATATTGCGCTTGAGCGTTGCCCTTATCAGCAGCGGCTTGAAACCATTTCACGGCATTGGGCCAATCAGTTTGTGTGCCGAACGCGCCAGCATAATAGAGGCCAAGATTAACCTGAGCCTTTACGTTTCCCGCCTCTGCCGCCTTTTGCAGCCAAGGGGCACCATCAATCACATTTGGCTTTTGTCCGGTTCCTGTCAGCAGCAACATGGCCAAGGCAAATTCAGAATCGGCATCAGCTTTTTCAGCGCCCTTCTGAAACCAAATTTGCGCCTGCTTCAAATCAACCTCAACGCCCAGACCTTTTTGAAACATGGTGCCCAACATAACAAAGGCGCGAGGGTCTTCTTTTTCCGCAAAAGTTTCTGCGATGGTTTTTGCATCGGCATAGTTATGATCTTGAAACTGGGCGATGGCTTCGTCAAAACTAGCGGGCGCAACAACCTGTGCAAATGCTGGGGCTGCAAACAAGAAGGCTGCGCATGCAAGGCTCAATAGCCGATTCATTTAAACTTTTTCACCAATTCAGAAATCACTTTTGGTGCCATTTCAGAACTCTGCCACATATCATCAGATGGACGGATGAAATCGGAATTTTGTGCCAAAATTGCGGCATCTGCAACATCCACCGGATCAAATGGAACCGCTGGAATCTCGGCCAGTTCATTCCACCATTTGATCAACGGTTCACCCACCGTTTGGGCTTTTTGGCGAAAAGCCACATAATCGGCACCCTGTTCAGACGCTTCCATCGCCGCGTGGCGCGATGTGCCGCAATCCAGCCCCACCATGGCATCTTTGGGAAGCGACATGCGCAAATCCAGCAGATTGAATTCTGTGCCCGTCACATGAAGACCATCAGCGCGCCTGTGGCTGACAATGCGCGGTTCAACATCTGCCATCAACACGGCCAAGCCAAGGTCTTGCAGCTTTACCACTTCTTCTTGCTTGATGGATTCATAAACAATGATTGACGCGCAATCGCCAACCGCAGTCGCGGCTGTTGCGCAAGCTATAACTAAATGCGCATCTAAATCTTTGGGTGCAACGAGAAAAAATCGTGCTGTCATGCTTGCTCCAAATTGAGTGACCACTGGCCTTGCGCTGCCAATGCATTCATTTTCAAACGATGCGCAAAGGCTTGCTGTGCTGCTTCAATATTCTCGGGCCTGCCCGCCCAAGTTTTCAGCGCTGTGTCTTGCAAAGCGCGGTTGAAAGAAAATGTTGCGTGAATTTTTTTGGCAATAAGGTTCAAGTTTTCAGTGGCTTCAATTTCAGTTTGGCCGCCTGAAAGAAAGGCAATGCCACCAATGCCTTTTGGCACGTGGTTGATCAAAACCTGCGTGGTTAATTCTGCCACACGTTGGCATTCAGATTTTGTATTTGAACCCGCAGTGATCATATTCGGTTTTAAAATTATTGCAGCCAGATCAACGCCCGCCAGTTCAAGCTGTTCAAACAGCTCATCAAGAACAAGCCTTGTCACTTCGGCACAGCGCTCGATGGTATGATCGCCATCCATCAAAATATCAGGTTCAACAATGGGCAATAGGCCCATCTGTTGACAGATAGCAGCATAGCGCGCCAGCGCATGGGTGTTGGCTGAAATGGCGTTGCGCGATGGCAAAATATCAGAGATTTTGAGAACCGCGCGCCATTTGGCAAAGCTGGCACCCGCTGCTTTATATCCGGCGATACGCTGGGCCAAGCCATCGAGACCTTCAGAAATTAATTCGCCATCCGACAAGGCCAAAGGCTTCTGGCCCATATCAAGCTTTATACCCTTCAACACCGCGGGAAATTTTGCATTCCAAAATGTTTCGTCATAAAGAATGACACCAGAAACGCTATCTGCAAAACCCAGTGTAGAAAAAAGCATCTCACGATAATCGCGACGCGTCTGTGGTGTTGAAACAACTCCCACAGCACCAAAGCGCTTTTCAATGCCTGATGGAAAATCGTCGACTGCCAGCAATCCTTTGCCAGTGGCCATCAATTGTTTGGCAATGGCGCGCAATGAAAGAAAACTTGTCACTTCACAGTCAAAGCCGCAACGCCGGGCAATTCCTTGCCCTCAAGCCATTCTAAAAATGCGCCGCCTGCTGTTGAAATATAGGTGAAATCATCAGCCACGCCGGCATGGTTTAACGCCGACACAGTATCGCCGCCGCCTGCCACTGTCACTAGCTTGCCCTGCTTTGTGCGCAGAGCCGCATAACGCGCCACTTTAACAGTTGCCATGTCGAAAGGCTCCATTTCGAAGGCGCCGAAAGGGCCGTTCCAGAGCAGCGTGTGGGCTTGGTCGATGGCGGCTTTCACTTTGTCAACTGACATGGGGCCAACATCCAGCATCATGCCATCTGCTGGAATTGCGTCCACACCATAGTCATGGGAGGGTGCATGGGCTTTGAATTCATGTGCAACAATTGCATCAATTGGCAGGATGATGGCGCAGTTGGCTTTTTCAGCGGCCACCATGATGGCACGTGCGGTTTCAGCCAGATCTTTTTCGACCAATGATTTTCCGACGCCATGGCCTTGCGCAAACAGGAATGTGTTAGCCATTGCACCCCCGATGACGAGTGCTTCAACCTTCTTTACGAGATTGCCCAGAAGATCAAGCTTCGACGAAACCTTGGCGCCGCCCACAATAGCAATCACTGGGCGCTTTGGCGTTTCAAGGGCGGCTTGCAGGGCATTCAACTCACCTTCCATGGCGCGGCCAGCATAGGCTGGCAAAAGATGGGCAATGCCCTCGGTGGATGAATGCGCGCGGTGTGCCGCAGAAAAAGCATCATTCACATAAATATCGCCAAGGCTTGCCAACATCTTGGCAAAGCCTGCATCGTTTTTTTCTTCGCCTGCATGATAGCGGGTGTTTTCCATCAAGATAACATCGCCCGGTTTAGCATTTACGCTTGGCGCGGAAAGCCAATTCGTGAAAACAAATTCAACCTTATGGCCCAATGCTTTTTCAAGTGCCGCCGCCACTGGTTTTAATGACATTTCAGGAACAACTTTGCCCTTTGGCCTGTCAAAATGTGCCAGAATAATAACGCCAGCACCTTTTTTCAAAAGCTCGTGCAAGGTTGGCACAACGCGGTCTATGCGGGTTGTATCTGTCACCACGCCTGCCGCAATCGGCACATTAAGATCAAGACGAATAACAACGCGTTTGCCAGAAACATTAACGTCATCGAGAGTGTGAAATGCGGGCATGAAAGGCTCCTGAATTGAATTTATGAGGTGCGTACATCAAGCCGGCGCGCGGGGCAAGAGCAGGAAACACACCGCGCAGTAAACAGCTTATGCCGCTTTAACTGAGTTGCCGATCACGAAAGGCAAATCAACGGTTACTGTTGTGCCCTTGCCAACCTTGCTGGAGATCAATAATTTTCCACCGTGCAAATCAACGAGGGACTTTGAAATGGCTAGTCCAAGGCCCGAACCGCCACGGCTTTTTGTAAATTGATTTTCAACCTGCTCAAACGGACGACCCAATTTTTCAATATCACGCATGGGAATGCCAATGCCGTTGTCGATCATCTGTATACGGACGATATCGCCATCAAATATTGTTTTTATTTTAACGGTGCCGCCTTCTGGTGTGAACTTGATGGCGTTGGACATAATGTTGATAAACACTTGTTTCAACGCGCGCCTGTCTGCCTTGAATTCAGGAACATCGGCGAAATCGCGACTGATTAAAATTTTGCTTTCGGCAGCACGGGGGCCTACCAAGCGCAACACTTCATCGAGAACAATCGACAACTCCACGTTTGATAATTCCAAATCAACTTTGCCCGCTTCAATTTTGGACATATCTAAAATATCGTTGATAACGTCCAGCAAAAATTGGCCGCTCTTGCGAATGTCTGATGCATATTCGCTATATTTTGCCGAGCCCATGGGGCCAAACATTTGTTGGGCCATGATTTCAGAAAAGCCAATAATGGCATTTAAAGGCGTGCGCAATTCGTGGCTCATGTTGGCCAAGAATTCTGACTTTGAACGATTGGCAGATTCCGCCCGAGTTTTTTCTTTGGCGTAATTATCTGCTAATTCTGCCAGAACCTGAGATTGCTCTTCAGCCAATTGGCGCTGGCGTTTTAAGTCGCGAACGGTTGTCATCAAATTCCGCTCTGATTCCAACAAATGTTCTTCTTGTCGCTTCAATGCTGTAATATCTGTGCCCACGGATACAAAGCCGCCATCCTTGGTGCGGCGTTCGTTAATCTGTAACCAGCGGCCATCTGCCAACTGAACTTCCATGGAGCGGGCACCCGAATTCAAATCGCGTTCACCGGCCACAAATTGTTGCACCATGGGTTCTTTGGATGCGCCCGCCACCAAACTATAAGGCGTTCCGGGTTGGCACACCGATGCGGGCAATGAATGGAATTGCTGATATTTTGAATTGCAAAGCACCAGCTTGCTTTCTGTATCCCACAACACAAAAGCCTCTGAAATATTTTCAACAGCATCTTTCAAGCGCAATTCCGCTTCACTGTTTAATTTGTCGAGATCTTTCTGCCGCGAAATATCAAACACAATGCCTACCAAATGTGGCTCTGCATTCTCGCGGCCAGAAGCTAAGGCCGCACGCGCACGCAGCCACACATAATGCCCATTGTGGTGGCGCATGCGAAATTCCTGATCAAACTCCTCGCGTTCGCCTTTCAACAACTGGTCAATCAACTCATCAATGCGCTGGTCTTCCGGGTGAAGCCTGGCTGCAACTTCCCTGAAACTTAAAAAATCACCCTTTGGTTTTAGCCCCAAAATTGAATACATCGACATAGACCAGAAAATTTTATTGGCCTGCAAGTGCCAATCCCACAACCCGCATTCGCCGCCATCCAACGCCATGTCTAAACGGCCGGTCGCGTGGCTTAACATTTCATCGGCATCAAAGGCCTTGCCTGCTTGCCAATGAAACGCGCCCGCCAACAAAACCAAAACCAAAAAAGTTACAGTGAAGAGTGATGTTAATTTCGTAACGCCGCTGCGCCAAATGGCCAACACGTCATCTTTCTTTTGAAAAGCCACCAAACTTCCCGGCACTTTTCCCAAATCACGCGATGCCATGAAAGCATCTTCGCCAGTGGCCAATGTTGTTGGCGCCATTTCGTTGCCGTTGACAACGGCATCCGTCACGAAATTAGAACCCATCAAACTGGCAATGGAACGATTTTGCCATTCGCTGTGCGGCGGCACCGAAGCCACAACACTTCCTTTGCCATCAAGCAACACGAAGAAGCGCGAATGTGCAGTGGCATCAACTGGCACTGCTTTATCAAGCAACTTTTGATCGAGTATAAAATTCAAACCATTTTCGTAATAGTTGAGCTTGATGTTTTGGGCAGTGCGTTCAGCGTGAACCAACGTCAAACGGCTTTCTTCGTTCAAATTCTGGGCGCGGCTCAACCACAATTGCGAAAGCAAAGCGGCGGCCAAGACCAATAAGAAGAGGCCAGTTAAAATTGTGATGAGAACGCGCATTGCGCGTTCAGAAATTTCCAACTTGCGATTGCCCAGCCAAGGCAAATGCAGCGCACTGTCACGAAAGAATAATTCTTTGATATGAGCCTTGGCCAATTTCTAAACCTTGAATGAAAACGCCAACGCAACTTTGCGAGTTGCATAATTATCAAAGTGCAGACTGATTTGCCAAGCAAAACCGCTAAAATTAATGCGCCTTCAGCGTTCTTGATATGATCTCAAAAACATCGCGAGAAAGTTTTTTTCTGGCCAAGATGCGTTGCATTTGTTTTTGCGCATGCGCGCGGCGGGTCACATCAAACATGCGCCAACTGCGAAACCCCGTGGCTAAACGTGATGCGACTTGCGGATTAATCGCATCCAAGGCGATGATGACATCGGCTCCCAGACGATAGCCCGAACCATCAGAGGCATGAAAGCCCGTTGGATTTCCGCCAATGAAATTGCGCAACAGTGCATAGACGCGATTTGGTGTTTTGAAATTGAATGCGGGATGTAAACTAAGCTTGCGGACAATTTGCGCAGACTTTGTACGCGGCATCAAAGCCTGCACAGCAAACCATTTATCGACCAACAAATGATCATCTGCATGGCGGGTATAGAACGAGTCCAACAGTTCTTGGCCGCGCTTTAATTTTGCTCCAACGCTCAGCGCTGCAAACTCAATTGTCATATTATCTGCGCTGCCGAACAATGCGTGGGCATGTTCTTCTGCCCATGCTTCATCAGTTGTTGCAATCAAACTGAGGCAAGCAAAATTCAAAGCTCGCTTGCCTACGTCTTCAGCTGTGGGTTGGTAAGCACCGGATACTTCCGTTGCTTGAAAACACTTAACCAACACTGGCACTATTTGACCGGCAACTGAAGCGCAAACGTTTTTGCGCGCTTTCAATAAAATATCTGAATCAACGTCTTTGGCAATCACTGCCAGCATTTCTTCAAAATAGGGCAAGGCCAATAGTTGCGCTTTGTAAGCATCATCCAAAGATGTGTCTTCTAACGACTTTGCAAGGGCAGCCGCAAATTTATCTGTCTTCGGCAAAGGCCTCTTGAGCTTTATGGCAAAATAAGTTTTTGCGATCAGTTTTTTGGCAAGGCTTTTGGCCGCTTCCCAACGATTGAAACTATCACCGTCATGGGCCAGCAAAAATAGAAGTTCGGCTTGCGTGATATTTTGCTTTAAAATAATTGGTGCAGAGTAGGAACGATTGATGGACAGCACAGGCTTTTCCGAAACACCAGAAAATTTGAAAATCTGCTTTGCTTTGGTCACTTCCAAAATGGAAGTTTTTAACGTGATGTCCTTGCCGTTTTTTCCAACCAATCCGAAAGCCAGCGGCATATGCAGCGGTTGTTTTGGCTTTTGGCCCTTCATGCGTGGCGTTGTTTGCGACACCGTAATTTCATAGTCTTTGCGCTTTGCGTTATACGTGCCGCGCACAGTAACAATGGGTGTGCCCGCTTGCGTATACCAGCGGAAAAACTGCTTTAGATCACGCTTTGAAGAATCTGCCATACATTGCACAAAATCTTCAACGGTGGCTGCGTCTCCATCATGGCGTTTGAAGTAAAGTGCCATCGCTTTGGCAAAGGCTTTTTCGCCAATCAGCGTTTTCAGCATGCGGCAAAGCTCAGCACCTTTTTCATAAACCGTTGAAGTGTAAAAATTATTGATTTCGATATACTGATCAGGCCGTGGTGGATGCTGCAATGGCCCGCGATCTTCCGGAAATTGCCTGGCCCGCAAATCTTGCACATCCTCAATGCGCTTGACGGCGCGGGAGCGTAAGTCGCTGGTGAATTCTTGATCTCTAAAAACTGTCAGGCCCTCTTTCAAGCACAGTTGAAACCAGTCGCGGCAGGTGATGCGATTGCCTGTCCAGTTGTGGAAATATTCATGTGCGATAATGGATTCGATCAGTTCATAATCAGTGTCGGTTGCCGTGTCTGGTCTGGCCAAAATATATTTGTCGTTGAAAATATTAAGGCCCTTGTTTTCCATGGCACCCATGTTGAAATCAGACACAGCCACAATGTTAAACACATCAAGATCATAGGCGCGGCCGAAGGTTTTTTCATCCCACCGCATAGACGCCTTTAAAGCCTCCATGGCCCAGGCACAGCGGTCTTGCTTGCCTTTTTCAACATAGATGCCGAGAGTTACATCCATTCCTTCAGAAGTTTTGAATTGATCTTTAACACAGGCCAAATCGCCTGCCACCAATGCGAATAAATAGCTGGGCTTAGGATGAGGATCATTCCATTCAGAAAAATGTCGATCTGTTCCTGCAATTAATCCGTGTGCTGATGGATTTCCATTTGACAACAGAACAGGGAGTGATTGAGGCGCTTCTATGCGCACATGAAATTTGGCCATCACATCCGGCCTGTCATAAAAATATGTTATACGCCGAAAGCTTTCTGCCTCACATTGCGTGCAATACATTCCGTTTGACATATAAAGGCCAGAGAGAGCGGTATTTTCTTTGGGCGCACATGTTGTTTCGACAGAAAGCACAAATGGCTTTTGTGGAACTCTATGCACAATCAATTTAGAGTTTGACACGACATAGTCTGATTTGGAAAGTTCTATGCCATCGATCGCCAAGGATTTTAAGGTGATTGCTTCACCATCAAGCTCCAAAGCTGCACGCTGCTGTTTGGCCTGATCGTTGGTTTTAAAATGAATCTGGGTTGCGACGATTGTTTCAGTTTCATGGAGGCTGAAAGTCATCCGAACCATGTTAATCAGATAAGGTGTTGGCCGATAGTTTTTCAGGTGGTGGGTTTGTGGCAGGTCAGCGCGCATAAGAAACTCCGATGTGTTGGTGATCTATTGCCACTGTTTGCCCAAATGATCTACGACTTATGTTTTGCTGCGACAAAACAATTTTCAGTTTGTATTGAAACGCAGCCTTAAATTGAACTATGAGACAAAGTTGAAATGCGCATGCATATTCAACGGCAGCATTGGCAAACAATTTAACTGGATTGATCCGTGACACCCAACAAACTTCTTCGCGCCATGTTTGCCGCCGCTGTTGAGGCTGCATTACCTAAACATGCTATCCCCAAATTCTTGCCACGCAAACCCGAGGGGCGGACCATTGTGATTGGAGCTGGAAAAGCATCAGCTGCCATGGCGCAAAGCTTTGAGAAACATTGGAGCCATCCGCTTGAAGGATTGATTGTCACCCGATATGGCCACGGTGCAAAAACCAAGCATGTTGAGGTTGTCGAGGCGGCCCATCCGGTTCCCGACGAAGCGGGCATGAAAGCAGCTGGTCGCATGATGGATTTGATGCAAGGGTTAACCAAGGATGACCTTGTGGTGGCACTTGTTTCGGGCGGCGGCTCTTCATTGCTGAGCTTGCCTGCTGACAACATTAGTGCCGAAGATAAGCGCGCGGTGAACCGTGCGTTGTTAAAATCGGGCGCACCGATTGAAGATATGAATATCGTTCGCAAACACCTTTCCAACATCAAAGGGGGAAGATTGGCCGCTGCTGCATATCCGGCACGGGTCGAGACATTGGTGATTTCAGACGTGCCCGGCGATGATTTAGCTGCGGTTGCATCAGGCCCCACGGTGCCTGACCCTTCGACCTTTGCACAAGCGCGCGCAGTTATTGCCAAATATGGAATTGAAGTTCCGCCGTCGGTCAAACGGCATCTGGCCGAGGCAAAACACGAGACACCAAAACATTTGGCCAACGCGCGGGCCAAATGCATTGCTTCGCCGCAACAGTCTTTAATGGCGGCGGCCAAAGTGGCGCGTGATGCAGGCTATCGGCCCATTATTTTGGGCGATGCCATTGAGGGTGAAGCTCGCGATGTGGGGTTTGTTATGGCAGGCATTGCGTTGCAGTCTAGGCGCTTTGGGCAACCCATTAAGCCTCCATGCGCTATCATTTCAGGTGGGGAAACAACTGTCACCGTGCGGGGGCAAGGCATTGGTGGACGCAATGTTGAGTTTCTGTTGGCTTTGGCAATTAAGCTGAACGGCGCTGCGGGCATCCATGCATTGGCCGCAGATTCAGACGGCATTGATGGCGGTGCAGACGTGGCAGGCGCAGTAATCAACGCCACCAGTTTGACGCGGGCGCGAAAACTGGGCATCGATCCTTGGACAGAACTTTCCAATAACAACGCCCATGAATTTTTTAAACGCCTCGGCGATCAGGTGATCACGGGCCCAACATTGACCAACGTGAATGATATTCGCATTGTGTTGGTAGACGGCTGAATTGAATTCAGGCTACACTTCATTCAATTCAAAATTTGCTGTCACTTTAATCAGCAGAAAAACAAAAGGGCGCCCATGAGTTCTCCATCTGACAATGTTCGTGCTGGTTCTTTGCTGTATCATGAACAGGGACGGCCCGGAAAATTAGAAATCCGTGCCACAAAGCCCTTAGCCAATCAGCGCGATTTGGCATTGGCTTATTCGCCAGGCGTTGCAGCCGTTTCAGAGGCCATCCACAAAGACCCCACTTTGGCGGCCAAATATACAGCGCGCGGAAATCTTGTCGGCGTCGTTTCAAATGGCACGGCGGTTTTGGGCTTGGGCAACATCGGCCCGTTGGCCGCAAAGCCGGTGATGGAAGGCAAGGCCGTTCTATTTAAAAAATTCGCCGACATCGATGTATTCGATATTGAAGTTTCGCCCACGGATGTGGACGAACTGGTGAATGCCATTGCCGCGTTAGAACCCACATTTGGCGGCATCAATCTGGAAGATATCAAAGCGCCTGAATGTTTTGAAGTTGAACGCCGCTTGCGTGAGCGGATGAAAATACCTGTCTTCCATGATGATCAACATGGAACGGCCGTGATCGTGGCTGCAGCGGTAACGAACGCCTTGACCTTGGCCAACAAAAAAATTGGTGATGTTAAAATTGTGGCCTCTGGTGCAGGTGCGGCGGCTTTGGCTTGCCTCAACCAATTGGTCAGCCTTGGCGCAAAGTTGGAAAATATCTGGGTCACTGATCTTGAAGGTGTGGTTTACGTTGGTCGCGAAAAACTGATGGATCGGTGGAAAGATATTTTTGCCAAGGAAACCAGCCATCGTACTTTGGCGGATGTGATCAAAGATGCGGATGTGTTTTTAGGGCTTTCTGCCGGCGGTGTTTTAAAGCCAGAAATGGTGATGCAACTGGCACCCCATCCGCTTATTTTGGCACTGGCCAATCCCAATCCTGAAATCATGCCCGAAGAGGCTTATGCACTGCGGCCTGATGCTTATATTTGCACCGGCCGATCAGATTATCCCAACCAAGTGAATAATGTTTTGTGTTTCCCCTATATTTTCCGCGGGGCGTTGGATGTGGGGGCCACCACCATCAATGAAGAAATGAAACAAGCCGCCGTGCAAGCCATTGCTGAATTGGCACGCGAAGCGCCTTCAGATATTGCCGCCAAAGCTTACGGTGGTGAGGCCAGATTGTTCGGCAAAGATCAATTGATCCCTTCGCCGTTTGACCCGCGTTTGATTTTGCGCATTGCGCCTGCGGTTGCCAAAGCGGCGATGGACTCAGGTGTTGCGACGCGGCCCATTGTTGATTTTGATGCTTATCAAGACAAGCTGCAACGTTTTGTATTCAAATCTGGCTTCATCATGCGGCGGATTTATATTGCGGCAAGAAAGGCCCCTGCTCGCGTGATATATGCCGATGGCGAAGACGAACGCGTGCTGCGCGCCGCTCAAGTGTTGATTGAAGAAAAAATGGCAAAGCCCATTTTAATTGGCCGGCCTGCGGTTATTGAGACACGGCTCAAACGCTATGGCCTTTCGATCAAGCCTGGCAAAGATTTTGAAATTACCAACCCTGAAGATGACCCGCGATATCGCGAATATGTTGCAACGCTTGTTGATGTGGCGGGGCGCAAAGGCATTACACTGGATGCAGCAAGAACCTTGGTGCGTACATCTAACACTGTGATTGCGGCACTTGCCGTGCACCGGGGTGAGGCAGATGCCATGTTGTGTGGCTTGGAAGGGCGGTTTCGTTCAAAACTGCGCACCATTAAAGATGTGATCGGCTTGGCACCGGGGGTGAATTCACTTTCCGCCATGAGTTTGATGATCACATCGCGCGGCATTGTGTTTTTAACCGATACGCATGTGCAGCCAGACCCAACGCCCGAAGCGCTTGCTGAAACGGTGAAGCTGTGTGTGCAGCATATCGCGCGGTTTGGCATCAAGGCGAAAGTGGCGCTGATTTCACATGCCGATTTCGGAGATTATGACACGGCATCTGCAATGAAGTCTCGGGCTGCGTTTGAACTGATCCAAAAACTTCACCCCGATTTAGAGGTGGATGGTGAAATGCAATTGAACACCGCGCTGATTGAAGAGGTGCGGATGCGAAAGATGCCCAATTCACATTTAACGGGCGAGGCCAATTTGTTGGTTATGCCTGATTTGGCCTCAGCCAATGTTGCTTATCAGGCCATCAAAGTGTTTGGCGATTCGTTGCCGGTCGGGCCCATTTTGTTGGGCACAGCAAAACCTGCGCATATTCTCACAGGTTCTGTCACGTCCCGTGGTGTCATGAATCTCTCCGCCATAGCTGTGGCGGAAGCAGCGAAATAGGCGCAAATATTTATCACAACGGCACATAAAAAAACCGCCAGATTGCCCTGGCGGTTTTTTTAAATTCGAACTTTTAAGTTTTACATGCCGCCAGCAGATGGGCCGCCGAAACGCTTTGGCTTTTCGATCTTCTTGGGTGGTGGCAACAGGCCTTCACGTTGCAGCTTCTTGCGAGCAAGTTTGCGCGAACGACGAATTGCTTCAGCCTGTTCACGGGCTTTCTTTTCGGATGGCTTTTCAAAAGCACCGCGCATTTTCATTTCGCGGA
>JAYWFC010000118.1:0-4003 GCA_043778995.1 Aestuariivirga sp. | reverse complement strand
GGATGCCTGCTTCAACCTTGCCCACCATGTCGCCGCCCACGTCTGCACCCTTGGTAAAGATGCCGCCGCCCAAACGCGCGAAAATGGAAATCAAAGATGCGCCGAATGACAATGCCACAAGAGCGTCAATCACCGTGCGTGATGTTGGCTCCATGTGCAATGTGCTGGTGAGAAAACCGAAATAAAGGGTTACGCCAAGAAGGCCCAGGCCCGCAACCAGCAAGCCCGTGATGGCGCCGGCTTTGAAGGCCAAGTCTAATCCGCCCGCCAGTGATTTGGTTGCCGCTTGTGCAACACGCACATTGGCGCGCACTGAAACGTTCATGCCGATGAAGCCAGCAGCACCTGAAAGAATGGCACCAATGGCAAAACCGATGGCGGAGAATTTACCCAGCAATACAAATGCCAGAATGAAAATCACCACGCCCACAATGCCGATGGTGGTGTATTGGCGCTTCAAATAGGCTTGTGCACCTTCGCGAACAGCGGCAGAAATTTCTTGCATGCGGGCAGAACCTTGGTCTGCCGCCATGAGGCGTTGGTTTGTGATCAATGCGTAGACAAGCGAAAGAACGCCTGCGAGCACAATCAGCCAGAGAGTGTTGGACATGATGAAACCTTTGGTCAAAAGTTGATGTTGCTCCAGAACCCTGACCGATGGCCGCGATGGAATCACGCTTCACTGCGACGGTGCTGGACGATTGGGTTGCTATGACAAATTTCAGCCATATTTGCAATTGCGATTTGATGGAAAATGCCTGAGGTAAATGAGTGGCGTTACTCAGAAAATTGATGTTTTTTGATAAAATAACAATAATCCTATTTAGCAAATAAAGCTTGACAACGCACGCTTGATGTGCGATATTCATCAAACTCCACACTTGGGTTCAAAATTCCACACCTGCCCCCAACAAGTCTTGCAAGCCAACAAAGACGACGTTGGAACGCGGATGAACATGGACCTGAGTTTATACGCCGCTCCGCAGTCAAAGAGGATGAATAGAATGCGCTGTGACCGTAATTCCACTGCCAAAAACGGTAAAGCCAAATGAATCTCTATACAGTCATTCTTGAATTTAATGGCGGAACTTATGTATCTCAAAATTCCGCAGACAATGAATTGTCGGCGCTAATATTCTGGGCGAATAATCCAAGTGATGAAATGTTGGCGGAATTGGGATTTTTGGATAGTAGAAATCAATGGATAACAGAAATAGTTTCAGCAATCGAAAACAATACTAGCTGGTTAAGCTCACTAGACACATTGAAATCGGTATGGTTTTTCTATTTCTCACATGGTGACAATGGCGGCTTCGTTCATATTGTTAAGACGAGCTCGTGAGATTACGGTGACACTGCTGGACTGCACTTAATTGACAGGGTCGCTGCCTGCTCTATCATTCATTCCATGTCCCGTCTTGCCCGCGTTGTGATAGCTCATTTTCCTCTTCTTGGCCGTGTGCTGGCGATTGCATGGCTCTCACGCAGTTGTGACTGATTTAGGATTTGTTTTCAATATGGCTGCCCTTAAAACATATTCTGCAATTGAGAATCATTTGCAATTGAATGGAGTGAGAAATTGGAACAAGAGCAGATTAAAGGCACACTTTCGCGAAGCAGTGATTGGATTGGCCGTTGGTCTGAGATTATTGTTGGCTCCAGTTTTGGCGCGGCAATTCTTTATTCAATTTTTTGGGGCGCTTTTCAATCATTGGCGGTTGGCCATTTCATCTTGAATGAAAGCCGGTTTGTTGCCGCCGCCAGCGCAAGCGAAGCAAGTGTTTTCCCAACACCTGCGAGCCAACCAAACACCAAAAAAACAGCGAGTGAAGATGCTGATCCCCCTGCAATTGGCGATGCCATGGAAATTTGGTATGGCTCTGCCGTGCATCAGAGTTGGCTGCATCCTTGCGTTGTGAATTTTGAATTCACTGGCAAAAACCTCACCAACTATCAGCTTGGATCTGATCGGCGTTTAAACCCACGCGAAGCAAAATATTTGCCTAACTATGGCTTTGCAAAAAACCCCAAATTGCCTGGGCCCTATATTTATGTGCATTTTGAATCGGCTTTCGGCACATCACACAGCTATCAATTGAACTATCAATTCAAGCGCGATGCGGCAGGCAAAGTGATTGGTGAGTTGCCAGAGCTTGAAACTTTTGCCGCCACTGCTGTTGCCCAACCTTCGGTCTGGGAATGTATTACGCTGGTTTTCGTGGGTGGCGGATTTAAGATTGTTGATTTTTCAGATTTCAGCTTTGCCAAAACCGCTGAAACTGCTGCCACGGGTCAATAAGACCGCCAACATCACCGCCGCGATTGGCATCACGGTCAACGCAACACTTGCCCAGCCAAAATGGCTGAGCATTTGGCCGCTGCTGGCAGAAGCAATTGCCACCATGAGCGAGACGCCGAAGTTGTTGACGGCTTGAACTTTGGCGCGTTCCGATGGTGTGTAGGTTGTGGTGAGCATGGTGATGCCGCCGATGAAGCCAAAGTTCCAGCCAAGACCAAGCAGGATGAGTGCGGCGGAGAAATGCAAGAAGCTGATGCCTGCTAAAGCTGCAAGGCCAGCGCTGATTAAAATCGCCATGCCGATGCCGGTGATAAGGTTCACGCCATAGCGTTTGATCAACACGCCCGTGAAAAAGCTGGGCACGAACATGGCCAAAACGTGCCATTGAATAACCCATATCGATGCATCTGTGCTAAAGCCACAGGCTTTCATGGCCACGGGGGCTGCTGTCATCATCAAATTCATCAACGCATAAGACAAGATGGCGGTGGCCATGGCGATGACAAGTTTTGGTTGCTGCAATAGTTCAGGCCAGCTTCTTTGCGGGCCTTGAATTTCTGCTTGGCTGGGCTTGGCCACGCGCAGAAGCGAAAACACAATCAGGCTTAGCGCGGCAAATATAATCACAGCGACATAAGTGCCAGCAAATGTGAAGGGCGCCAGCAAATCGCGGGTTTGGCTTGAAATCAGCGTGCCCGCAATGGCGGCCACCACGCCGCCTGTTAACACCCACGAAATTGCCACTGACTTATCCTCTGGCCCCGCTGCTTCTGCGGCCGTGAAGGCATAAAAGCTTGATGTGGCTTGCAACACGCCTTGCAGCATTGCGCCCACACAAAACAGAAAGAAGTTGCTGTGATAAATTGACCAGACCGAAATTACCGCCCCCAAAATGCTGGACACAGCACCAGCCACGAACACGGGCTTTCGGCCATAAATCTTCATCAGGGCAGACGCCGGATAAACCGCTAACATGGAACCCACCACGAAACTTGTGACGGGCCATGTGGCATAGCCTTGGCTTGGTGCCAACATTAAACCCACCAAAGGGCCGGTGGCAAAAACAGTGATGACGGCGCAAGAATAGAGTGATTGCGCTATGGCCAACAGCAGAATTGTGGTGCGCGGTGCTTGGGCAACGCTCACGCGGCAAATTCTTCTGGGCGGCGCGCACGCGCCAAGGCGTTGAGAACAGCATTGGTGAGGCCTGGTTCTTCACCATCAAAAAACGCGGCGGCCACATTCACATATTCGTTGATGGCCACTTTTGCCGGAACATTTTCCTTGAACATAATTTCAAAGGCCCCTGCCCGCAGAATGGCGCGCATGATGGCGTTGACCCGGTGCAATGGCCAGTCTTTATCAAGCTGCTTGTCAACCGTTGGATCTATCAACGCCTGTTCACGAAATGCACCTTCAACAACATCGCGCAGATGTTTAAAATCAGCCTCGCCACATTGGCCATCATCAAAATTTTCACCCACAACGCGGGATGAAAACTGGGCCAAGGTTTCGCCCAAATCGGCGTTTCCAATATCCAATTGATAAAGTGCTTGCACCGCTCCGAGGCGGGCTGCGGAACGGGCTGTGGGTGGTTTGCGGGGCGTTGTCATGTTGCGGCTTGCAATAGAGTGATCCGCCAATTAAGACAACCCCGCTGGAATGTTCCAGTAACTCTCAGGGCGGGGCGAAATTCCCCACCGG
>JAYWFC010000117.1:0-26745 GCA_043778995.1 Aestuariivirga sp. | reverse complement strand
GGCAAGAATGTTGTTCGTGGTCGGGGCACAAGCCACAATCATAGGGGCAGCCCAATTCTGTGCGCGTTTGAAATTCAAGCGGCCTGTCACCCGGCTTTAAATAATCATGCGCCAATTTATAAAAAGCAATGTCGGTTGAAACCAATGCTTTTTCCACGCCATGGGTTTTGCAACGCTTCAAATAGTAAACGCAACCATCATCGAAAATAATTTTCGCGGGCACCAAGGCCATGCATTGCGAACACATTGAAGTGGTTTGGCCATAAAAAACATAAGGCGTAATTTTACGAATGGGCGCGTTCATTTTGTCCCCGCATCATTATCAAAGCGTAACAGGCAAGGCCCAAACACACAAGATGGAACAGATTGAGGGGGCCCAAAACGGTTCCATAAGGTTTTAAAAACTCCCACGCAAAACGTTGCGCCGCATAAAATAAAACCAATGCATAAAACCCATTGGCCAGAAACCAAGCGTTGCGCCGTGCCAGCATAGCCAATGCGAAAATTAAAAATGCCAGCATTGAAAATGATTCATACAATGCCACCGGATGTCTGAAAATTCCATCGCCCAAATCCACAGCCCAAGGCAAGGTTGAAGGCGTGCCATAGGTTTCATCAGCCAAGCCAGCAAGATGACACCCCCACCGCCCCACAAAAACCGTGGTGGCAAAAGCTGGCACAAATACAATACCGGTTGAGCCCTTCATGCCGCGCAAATATTTATAAATTTCAATGCCGATAATGCCGCCCGCCAGCGCGCCAACAATGCTGCGCCCCACGCCGGGAACATGTGAAAGCCATAAATTCAAAGTACCAAAACCATAACCGCCAAGTGCTGCACCAATCAACAAAGCAGCCGCATAACTGAAGCCGGCACGTTCAATTTTCGCCATCGCGTTCGAAAGCCGCCAGCGATAGACAAACACCGTCATGCAAAGCGAACACAGTGAAGCGATCAAATCAAAAACTGTATGGATGAACATTGCGACTTGTTACCCGCTCGCATCTTTTTCTTTATCCAATTTTTTCTGGAATTTACCTTGAATAATATCGACGATAACCAAGGCCGCGAGAACGAAATAGAATGTGCTTTTGGCCATCGGCTCAACGGCAAAGCCGAAGAGCGAAATATGGCCAATGTGGCCTCCATCTGCCACAAGCATAACGCCGACAAGCAGCAAAACGAAAAGTCCCAACACCTCATAAAGTCGATTTTTTTGCAGAAACTGGGCCACTTTATCAGCAGCAAGAATTGAAATGAGGCCAGCCAGAACCACTGAAACCAACATGATGGCCACATTGTTTGTGAAAGCAATTGCGGCCACAACCGAGTCGAACGAAAAAACCAAACACATGAATGTAACCGACCCGAGAACTGACCCGACCGAGGCAGCAGCATTGTGGGTTGCACCCTCATGTTCCAAGTCACTGACGGAAAGCATATGGTGAATTTCACGAATGGCCGTGCGAATAAGCATCAACCCACCGAACATCACAATCAAAGCGTGGCCACTCAATGCAGTGTGAATCCAAGATTGATCCAAACTGAAAAATGGCTCTTCCAAAGCGCCGATTAATCGCAGCACGACAAAAAGCAAAACAACGCTCATCGCAAGTGAAATAAGTGTTCCGACGCGTCGCACGAAGGCTTGTTTATCTGTCGCTGCACGTCGGGCTTCAATTGAGATGTAGAGAAGATTGTCAAACCCCATCACAACTTCGAGTGCAGTTAAAATCAAAATTGTAAAAAAGCTGCTGAACGAAAAAAGCTCAACAAAGTCTTGGGCGAATTTATCAAGCAATTGCATCTCCTCGAACCATATTGATGGCTATTTATGCGAATATCACGCGCAAATGGTTTTTGTAAACAAAAGTGCCGGACAACACGATGTTTGTCCGGCACGATTTCAGCACGTTGAAGCTTTTGATTATTGCAGTTCCAAAGCGTCTTTAATAATTTTGCTCAATTCTTCGCGGCGATAAGGCTTCATAATAATAAAGCCGTTTTTAAAGCGCGGCTCATCTTGATGAACCATGGCCCCTTTGGGATAGCCCGATGTGTGCACCACTTTTAAATCTGGCTTCAGGCTTTGTGCCGCTTGGGCCAAGTCAAAACCATTCATGCCACCGGGCATCACCACATCTGAGAACATCAAATCAATATCTGTATTTTCTTGCAACTGTGCCAAGGCTTGGAAGCCATCGCCCGCTTCAATCACGTCATAACCAAAATCTTCAAGGAAGCCGCAGGCCACTGCCCGTACAGCTTCTTGATCTTCCACAACCAGAATTTTCGGTTTGCGTTTGACCACAGGTTGGGCAGGTGCGCTTTCAACCGCAGCAACTTGAACATTTGCAACAGGCGCAGCAACAGCCACAGCGGTTTTGCTTGGCAAATACATTTTAACCGATGTGCCATGGCCCACTTCGCTATAAACGCTGATATGGCCGCCAGATTGTTTGATGAATCCATAAACCATAGACAGGCCAAGGCCCGTGCCTTTGCCCGGCGCTTTGGTGGTAAAGAAAGGCTGGAAAACTTTTTCCAAAATTTCAGCAGACATGCCGCTGCCCGAGTCAGACACAGCCACCATGATATAATGGCCAGGGATCACTTCCGGATGTTTTTCTGCATAATATTGATCAAGATAAGCCGCCTGCGTTTCAATCGTTAAGCGGCCGCCCTTTTCCATGGCGTCACGCGCATTGATCGACAAATTCAAAATTGCAGATTCCAATTGCGATGGATCAATCAAGGCCTGCGGGGTGCCCTCCATCGTATCAACTCTAATTTCGATATTTTCGCCAATGGAACGTTCAATCAGCGGCGCCATGCCTTTGACCAATTCATTCACGCCAACCACACGCGGCTCAAGTTCTTGTTTGCGGGCAACTGCAAGCAACTGCCGCGTTAGGTCAGAGCCTTTGCGCGCAGCATCCACAGCCTCATCAACGCGCCTTTTGGTTTTTTCATCCGAACCAATTTTGCCATCGAGCAATTGCAAATTGCCGATGATCACCGTGAGAAGATTGTTAAAATCATGCGCCAAACCGCCAGTCAATTGGCCTATGGTTTCCATCTTTTGCGCCTTTTGCAAACGCTCATTCACTTGGCGCAATTCAGATGTGTCGGTAATCTGCACAACCAGTTGTTCGGTTTCGCCCTGCTCGTTTTTCACCAAAGCAATGGATGTGGCACCCAGAACGGTTTTGCCTTGGCTGGTCACATAACGCAGTTCTTGTTGCAGCACGGCAATTTCGCCACCCAACAGTTTGTGCATGCCGCTTAGAAACAGGTTGCGTTCTTCCTTGTGCAGCAAGTCTTCGAACATCACGCTCTTGCTTTCCAAATCCGCGCGGCCTAAAAATGTGGAAAGCGAAGGATTGGCAACTTCAATGGTGCCCTGTGGAGAAACAACGGCCAAGCCGTGGGCCGCAGCAGCAAACGAAGCCTTGAACCGATTATCGCTGCGCGTTGTGGCAATTTGCGTAATCTTGCGGCTGGTAATATCTTCCAGAATGCAAACCGATCGTTCCAGTTTGCCCTTGTCACCGCGATAAGCTGTCATCGACAACAACACAGTGGCAAGCGACCCATCTTTGCGATGGATTAAAATTTCAGCGCCGCGATAGGTGCTGGAGACAAGGAATTTCGGATAGATTTCTGTGACCAGTTTGCTGCGTGACTCAAGCGGCAAAAACTCACTGAAACTGCGGCCAATAATATCCTTGGCAGAATAACCCAAAGTTTCACACCAAGCGCCGTTGGCAGAAATCATCCTGCCAGAACCATCCATGCAATGCAGCATAACCGGCAAATTGGCCAAAAGCTTTTCATAAACACCACCGTTTTGATCAGGAAAAAACGGCATTGTTGCAATCGGAGTTTCGCGTTTTTCAATGCGCCATGCTGGTGCCTCGTCCACTGGAATTTCCCAAGACTTCAAACCTGAAATAGGCATCGCTTACAACTCTCCACAATCACAAAACCACACTAGTCAAATGCGGTTAACGAGTTATTGCTAAGGTAAGGAAGACTAGAGTGTTAACTGTAAGATATTCCAAACTGACCAAATACAGTTAATCAAACCTAAACAACCACCACTTGCCCTCTCGCTTCGGCTGTAATTATTGCTGAAAGCAACCCTTCATCCGAAGAAGCCTCGGGCAAAAACTGCTTTTCTACAGATATTTTAACCTGTGGCGAAACTGCACCTTGTGCCGTGGCTTGGGCTAATGCGCTTTCTTCGGCACGTTTCGTTGCTGCGTTTAAAGCATCCAAGCCAGATGAAAAGGTTAACACAGGCCCCTGACCTGTCACCCGAAACACGCCATTGCCATCGCCTTCAACTGCCACTTGCACCTTGTGTGCCACCATCCCAGCCGCCGCGCCAATGGCATTGGCCACATCACAATGCGGCGCAAATATAACCTCACACTTCAAACGCGCGGCCACTTCCGAATAATAGATTTTGACAGGCCCGCCCACAGCTACGATCGGCATATCTGGCGAAAACGAAATGCCCACATGGCCCATTTTTGTTTCGCCAGAACAAACCTTTTCAACCAGTGGGTTGTTCTGCGGCGCGCCAAAAGCTGCATCCAAAATAACATGACAAGAATTGGCCACAGCCACATTCCAGATTTTAGAACTTAGAGATTGAATGCGTGCTTCATCCGGCAATTTCATATCGATAAACCGCGCCAGCAATTTGGCGGCCAAAATTGCACCATCCCTAGACCAATTATTCTGCAACCCCAAAACATGTGCTGCATCAGATGGCGTGAAAGAGCAAAACTGAATAAGCCCTGCTTTGCGCAAGTTCACCACAGCCCGTTGTGCTGCGGCACTGGTTGCAATTTTTCGAAACGGCACCGGTCGATCAGAAATATCAGAAAGCAATTCAGCCTCACGCGGGGCCAAGGTTTTCGAGCTGCTACCCACGTTGCTTCCAAATGGCAAAACCAAAAATTTGCCATGCATCGACCCACCCATATTATCTGCCAAATCAGCTTCTAACATGTCAATCACTTCAGGAAATCGCTCTGCAATTAATGCAATGGGAACAGCACGTTGCGGCCCCAATTCAATTTTTCCGTTGAGCTCTATGCGCACCTCACTGTCACCACCAAGGCCGATGGTTTTAACATCAATGGCGCTCACCATGGTGCGCCAGCCGCCAACCTCTGCGCCATGTTCTGCAATCTTCGGTCGACCTTCAATTAACAGCCCAACATCAGTTGTTGTGCCGCCCATATCAGACATGATGAATTGATCTTTGCCCGAAATCCATTGCGCGCCAATCAAGCTTGCCGCAGGCCCCGAAAGCACGGTTTCAATGGGGCGCAAAGCAGCCAGATCTGCCCCCACCAAACTGCCATCACCACGCACCAACATCAGCGGGCAATTGAGATCATGGGTCTTCATGCTGGTGTTCACGGCTTTCACTAAATCTGAAATGCGTGAAATCAATCGTGCATTCAAAACCGCCGTTTGTGCGCGCCGTGGTGCATCAAGGGCTGAGGCCAACTGCGTTGATAGCGTTATGGGAAGATGTGTATGTTCAAACGCCAACGCACCAATGGCGACCTCATGGGCCGGATTACGCACAGCAAACGCCGATGCCACAGCAATGGCTGAAACTTGCGATGCGTTTTTTTTCAGCCAAGAAACCAGTGCAGCGGTGTCGAGCGGTTCTGCTTCATTGCCATTGTGATCATGGCCACCTTTCATCTGCAAAATGGGCATATTGGGAAACGATTTTAAAAGCCCCGTGCGCTCCACCATTTTTTGATCAAAGCCTGCCAGAACCAGACCAACAGCGCTGCCATGGCCTTCAACCACAGCGTTGGTGGCCAAGGTGGTGGACACTGAAACCATGCCAACGGCCTTGGCATCAAATTCTGACAGTTTTGAAATGGCAGAAGCCATTGCTTCTGAAACACCAATCGCCAAACTGCCCTTGGTGGTGATGGCCTTGGCGGTTGCTAAAATAACATGGCGCTGCGCATCAATCACCACAGCGTCTGTGAAGGTGCCGCCGGTATCGATGCCAATTAAAAGCTGTGAAGTGTTCATGCTCTGCGTCAAGCAAGCTTCACAGCCAAACGCAAGAGGTTTCAACCATCTTTCAGGCGGGTCAAATTATTTTTGATTTCCACAATTGAGCCAACCACCCCTGCCCTGTCTGCGCGCAGTTTCAACAGTTGGAATTTCGCATTAAGCCGCGGGCCCTGAAATTCGGGCTGCGACACATCAGCCATCACAGCCAAAAGATGTTTGGCCTCTGCCATCGCCCGATCAATTTCCTCAATTGAATGTTGCAGCCCAGAAATCGCGCGTTCATGCGAACGACGCAACAATCCAATCTGCCAAATGGGGCTGCTCTCTTCGCTCACAATCGCGCGCTGCGCTGCCTCCGATGCAAGTCTTTCATGTTCAAAACGCCGTGGATCAATAACCCCCAGCTTCATGGAAAAGTTCACCTGCCCGGTTACACCCTGGCTTTCTTGTGCCGCAAAAATCGGCGCATCGCTCAGATAATGCGTATAGCCCAGTTTGGCTGCAACATCCACGTTGTCTGCGGTGCGCGTCTGGCCTTCAATGTCATAGAGATCTTTCTGCGCTTTCATCAACTCTGCTTCAAGTTGGCTTGCTGCTTTTTTGCTATAGGTTCTTTCGTCATAACGTCTGTCTGATTGAGATCGCGCAGCCAAACCATCCGCATGAAGTTGGTCAACCAACATCAGCAATCCCGTAGCCTTTTCGTGATTGATTGCACCAGATTGCATGGCAGATTTAATGTTCTGCCGAAGCTTCATCATATCCATGCGCTCAGCGTCAACGGCATCAGCCTTCGAGCGATAACCAGCTGCAGTCAGATTTTGTGGTGACGTGAAAACCAATTTTTGAAGTGATGTTTCAGCCATATATTTACGACACTCGGCCTCGGCTTTTGCTTCCCCTAATGACGCTTTCCTGAACCCAGAATAATTTATGCCAATCGTGGCATCAGCCCGGCCGTGGGCATCAACACTTCCCTCCACGGTGGGGGAACGCAAGATGCTGCTGTCTGCCAGCGCCTTTTCGCGCAAGCTGGTGCACCATTCAGATTTTTTTTCAGTCTGCAGCGGAGGTGAAACATCAGACGCAGGTTTTACTTTTATATCAGACGCATCAGCAATTTGGACTGAAGGTTTCAGCGGCACCAATTGTTCTCTAATATTGCTTGCAACAGTTTTAATTTTATCAACACCCGCGGTGGCCGCCGTTTGAATGTTGTCCATGCCATCTGAAATGTTGCCACGCAATTTTTCGCCAAGCGAATTGCCGGGCTCCATCAACGATGAACCCGTGGTGCATCCTGCCATGCCCAGCACGCAATATAATATCAGCGCGCGCGCTGAGCGACTAGAAGAAATAGAGGGGCGGTCTATTTGCATGGATAATCTCTTTTGTTGCACCAATAGGGTCAGTCAGATGGGCTTCAACAAAGAAGCCGCGAATTTGTTTACCAAAAAATGGGTGGATGCCTTCAACTTCACCAGGCACGCGATCACCCACCGTGCCGGTTTTCCAACAGAAAACCATGGTGAAGCGGCATGAATAAAGATCAGCACCTTTGGAAAATTGTGCTTGGTTGGCATAAGGCACAAACAGCACGGTGATTGGCGTATCAGACGCGCGCCCCAGTGCCGAGGCCTGCATTTTGGCGATTTGCTTTTCAATTGTCACCCGCGAGTTTTCAAGATCATGCATGTTGGACAAGGCCGCCAGATAATCACCATTGGCGCCATCAAAAGCGGCCCGCGCATCCACCGATTGTTTGGTAAGCAACAGCAAATCTGATGTTGACGCTGTGACACTTGCCATTGGGCCGCTTTGTGAAAGCTGTTCGCGCAAAGAGTGCAGCATCGTGATCGACTGCCGCAAGGTTTCTTTTTCATTATCCAGTTGATCAAGTTGCGTTTGAATTCCAGCCATGCGTTGGCCCGTTTCCAAAAGCCCCATGGTGCCTGATTGGAAAACCCGCTTTTCGATGAGATGTTTTGAATAAAGCTTTTCCAAATCTTGTTCCATGCCACCTTTGGCAAGTTGCTGGTCAAAGCTGGAATTCACACGGTGCGTGCGTTTGAGGGTGCGATTGATCACATTGATCTGGCGCTTGCGATCAACAATTTCTCTGGCAATTGTGTCTGAGGCAAAGTTTACCAAAATTTTGGCATTATCGCGGGCGCGCTGGGCGGCATCAGCCTTCAATGCAGCATCGGTCAAACGTTGCGAATTCAGGTTCAACGCAACTTTCAAATCTGAAATATCGCGGGCCACTTTATCAACAGTGGGGCGGCCAGTGGCCAATGTAAGCGGCGCAGCCCACCCCGAAGAAGTGAGGAAAAAACCAATCATCACACCATAAAATGTGAAGGACACAAACAACACGCCCAACAAAATAAACGCCATGCGCTTATAGGCGGTGGACACCAGCTGCATGCCCAAGTTTGACAGCCTGATTAAAATGGGAACCTTGGGTGCTGCTGGTGCCTCCGCCAGCTTTTCAGTTTCTTCAGCAATCTTAATTTTATCGTGACGAAGCTTGCTGGCATCAAGCCCCAAAACACGCGCCAACTGTTGGGCCCGAACGGGTGCCGCAATCACCCGGGCAACACCGGGCACACGCAAGTAAGATCCAACATCAGAAAGCGTGGTGACAACGACCAGCTTCACCGGATAGCCAAGATCAGCAAACAACGGCAAAATAAGCTTGTTGGCCAAGCTTTCATCGCGTTGATCGACAATAACAATATCAAGCTGTTTTGTGCGCGCAAGGGCAAGCGCAGCCGAAACCTCTTGGGCATAGCTAATGTCAATCGTGCCTATATGTGGCGAAACCAGATCGCAAATCTCGTCTGCGTTCTGGCCCAAATAAAGAATTTTCGGATTGGTTATCGCTTGTGGCGGTGCGACGGTGCGCGGCGTAATTTTAACCATCAGCCACCGCCCGCTTTTGCTGGGATGGCAACGACAGGTTTTTTCTTAGGCGCACCTCCACCGCGCGTTTCCCAAGATGTGGTGCCCAAAGTAACAATGGCAAGGGGTGTTAGGCAAACATACATGCACGGAAAAACGAAGGCCATGGCCAAGAACCAAATGCCATTGGTGCGCCCTTCTGGCGGAAGTTTATGTTTGTTAAATTCATAGGCAACAGCGAAGACTGAAACAATCACCGCATGAAGGATCATGGGGATTACAAATCCAAGGCGTACAATATGCACAACCAAGGTTACCGGATAGAACAGCAGCAAGAGCTGCATTGAGCAATAATGCACCAGCACCATGGGGTGAAACCGTGTGAGAAACGGCATGGCTGTTAAAAAATCAACAATGTTGGAACGACGCCACCGCAACTGTTGGCTGATATAGCCAGCCATCTTCGGTGGCGCCTTGGTAAAGCAACGCGCATGAAAGCACAGCCTTGTTTTATAGCCACGTTCAACAAGTTTGCGGGTAAGGAACCTGTCCTCACCATATTTCACGTCATCGCCCAAAAATGTGCGGCGCTCTACATCATGGTCAACGGCCAAAAGCGCTGAACGCTTATAAAGCGTTAAGCAGCCCGAAAGACACATCACATGGCTGAAGGCATTCTCAAGATTTTTAAGGAAGTGGTAACCAACCCAATATTTCACTGTCTGCATGCGCGTCAGCCAGGTTTCATTGGCATTGACCACAAACACACAGCCGCCCACCCCATCAGCACCCGTAGTATACATGTGGCGCACCAAAACCCGCACCACATTTGTGTCTACAATCACATCGGAATCAACCGACATGATCAAATCTGAATAGGTTACCAGCACCGCATCTTTGATGCCTAAACGCTTGCCAACATTCTTGGCGTTGCGGCGCACAACCATCCACGGATATTTTTCGGCGATCTGCAAAAGATAGTCATATGTGCCATCGGTGGAAACGTCGTCGACGAAAACAACCTTTAATTTCTCACGTGGATAGTCCAACGCATTAAATGCATCAGCGGTTTTGAGAATGGTCTCGCCTTCGTTGTAAACCGGAACGATAATGGCAACAGTGGGCCAAACGGGTGGGTCTATGTCATAGTTTGCGAGCGTGCGACCATCGGCAACGCGAAGCGCACTGCCAAAGATATAGCGATTGGTGAAAACAACCAACACCAACAACGCAAACAACCACTCGATATAAACTAACCCCAGCATACTCACACACAAACATGGCCCCGCCCCGGAGCTTTACGGGTTCGTTCTAGCTGGCATTGCTTGCACAACGGTTAAGAGAACCTGATTGTAGTCAGTTGAATTTTATCAACTTGGAATCCATTTGTTAAGCTTGCCGTGGTTTTAACCACATGTTTTCACACCTCTTTCAAAACCTAAGGCTTAATCGGGTTGCATAACAAAAACCCTGGGGAGGGGACAACGTGAGCAACCAAGCAATAACCGCGGCCAAGGCACAGCCGTTTTCAAGTTCCAGCGCCAATGTCATTCGATTGGTCACAGACGAACCATGTGGCTTTCCTGATGCCGCAACTGCCCGCGTGGCCGTTATTGGTTTGGGCTATGTGGGCCTGCCTTTGATTTTGGGGTTTTCAAAAAACTCCCGCTCCATCGGTTTTGACATCAATGCCAAGAAAATTGAAGAATATAAGCAGGGCATTGATTTTACCGGTGAAGTTACAGCCGCAGATTTGCGCGCCGCTGATGCAGAATTCACGACAGATGTAAAAGCGCTGAAAAATGCAGATGTGATCATCGTATGCGTGCCAACGCCGGTGAACAGCCACAATCGGCCAGATTATGGCCCGCTGTTAGCGGCATCACGCTCCATCGGCATGAACATGAAACGCGGTGCCGTTGTGGTGTTTGAATCAACGGTCGATCCTGGCACAACGGAAGACCGTTGTTTGCCAATTATTGAACAAGCCTCGGGCATGAAAGTTGAGATTGATTTTAACCTGGGCTATTCCCCTGAACGCATTAACCCCGCTGATCACACACGCAAATTGCCAGACATCAAAAAAATCGTCTCGGGCTCAACGCCTGCCTGTGCAGATTTTATGGAAGCGCTTTATTCACGCGTGGTGAACGCAGGCCTTTACAAAGCCACGTCCATCCGCGTGGCCGAAGCCGCAAAGATTTTGGAAAACACGCAGCGGGATGTGAACATTGCGCTGATGAACCAAATGATGATGTTGTTTGACAAGATGGGCATCCGCTCCACTGATGTGATTGCAGCAGCAGGTTCAAAATGGAACTTTCATCACTATCGCCCCGGTCTGGTTGGCGGTCATTGCATTGCCGTAGATCCTTATTATCTGGTAGATGCTGGTCGTCGCCACGGCTTGGCCATGGAACTTGTTTCGGCTGCCCGCGCTGTTAACGAACAAACCTCGCTTTATCTGGTTGAAAAAGTCGAAGAGCTGATGCCAAAAAACCGGCATGGATTGCAAAACGCCAAGGTGTTGGTGTTGGGCCGTGCATTTAAAGAAGATTGTCCTGATACGCGAAACTCCAAGGCCTATCCGATGATGGATGCTTTGTGGAACCGCGGTGCGGAAGTTTATAACTTCGACCCCATTGCCTTTGATGATCATTTTGAAGGTGGGCGCGGCGTTAACATCATCCAAGATTTTGCCGAAGCTGGCCCTTATGATGCTATCATTGTAACCTTGGCGCATAAAGTGTTCCGCGAGCAGTTTGATGCAAGTACGTTGAAATCACTTACAAATAAACACGCACCGTTCATTGACATGCGGGGCAATTTCGAGAATGATGAAACCAGAGATTGGTTTAATTATTGGCGGCCATAATTAGAATACGGACGGCGACAGGAGCAGCGGAATTGCCAAAAGCAGTTCCGCTGTTTTTTTATTTTCTTCTCCCTTTTTGAATCATCCAATTGCAGCAATCAATCGTAACTACATCTGTTGCAATAAAACAATTCATTCATGGAGAAATTGATGAAAATCACCCATTTCAACGGTGTCAAACACATTGCTTTAGACCGCCGCAAGTTTCTGGGCCTTGCCTCAGGTTTGATTGCTGCTGGCCTTCTTCCCAAAAACGTCATGGCCTTGGCCGGCCCCTACAGCTTTAAACAGGGCGCCTACGATGTATCAGTTGTCAGCGACGGCGTTTTGATGCTGCCTTTGGCCTTGTTCGACAGCGCAGGAAATCCTGAACTGCTCAAAACACTGATGGGCGCCATGGTGCAGGGCGAAAATGTTCAATTTGAAGCAAGCCCACTTTTGCTGAAATCTGCCACGGATGTGATCTTGATTGATACCGGTGCAGGCCAAGGTTATCAGCCCACCGCAGGCAAAATTGCTGACAGCTTAAAGGTAGCGGGAACTGACCCCTCTGCCATCACCAAAGTGATCTTCACGCATGGTCACCCTGATCATCTTTGGGGCGTAACATCCAACGGAAAATCACCCTATACAAATGCTAGCTTCCACATGGCCGAAACAGAATTCAACTTCTGGGCGGCACCAGATTTAGCCAGCAAAATGCCAAAGGAAATGGGCCAAATGATCAGCGGTACAGCCGCTCAATTGGCCGCCATTAAAGATAAGATTAGCCTGTTTAAAACCGGAACAGAACTTTTGCCCGGCATCAATGTTCTTGACACCGCAGGCCACACACCAGGCCACGTGTCTTTTGAACTGGCAGGCGGCGATGGCTTGATTGTGTTGGGTGACGTGTTCCCCAATCCAAATGTATATTTCGCTCATCCAGAATGGAAGTTCGCATTTGATGCAGACCATGATTTGGCAACCAGTGCACGCAAGCGCATTCTTGATATGGCATCCGCCGGCAAGAAAAAGCTGTTGGGCTATCACTGGCCCTACCCCGGCGTGGGCATGGCCGAAGCCAAAGATGGCGCATTTATCTATGTTCCAAACGCCTAGTCTTTCATTTTAAATGATGCAGCGGCAGGGCGAAAGCCTTGCCGTTTTTGTTTGTACCACCAATCACTTTTGCGTGTTTCGATTGCGTTTTTATCATTCCTTAAGTGAAGCCATGATTTCTATTGGGCTATGGAACAACCGCCCACAATTCGCCGTGCTGAACTTATCGCGGCATTAAGCCATGCGCTGGATTTAACCGAAGGCCAACCGCGCGGCCATTGCATCCGCGTCTGCTGGCTTGGAATGCAGATCGGCATTGGCCTTAATCTTTCAACCGAAGAACTGGTTCAACTTTATTATGCGTTGCTGTTGAAAGACCTTGGCTGTTCAAGCAATGCCGCGCGCATCTGCCAACTTTATTTAACTGACGATCACAAATTCAAAGCCGATTTCAAACGCATTGATGGTTCACTGTCGCAAGCCCTGCGGTTTGTGATCAGCCACACGGGCCTTGAAAGCAGCATGGCCGAACGTTTCCGCGCAGTAGTCAATATCATGCGCAATGGTGGCCAAATTTCGCGTGAATTGATTGAGGCACGTTGCCATCGTGGTGCCGATATTGCCCGCCAAATGAATTTTGGTGAAGACGTAGCCCAGGCTATCCAAAATCTTGATGAACATTGGGATGGTTCCGGCAAACCCGTGGGGCTTCACGGCCGCGCCATTCCGCTGGCGTCGCAAATTGCATTGCTGGCCCAAGTGGCCGATGTTTTTTATATGATTTCAGGGCGGGAAGCCGCCACCCAAGAAATTGAAAGTCGTTCCGGCACATGGTTTGACCCCAAGCTGGTTGAGATGTTCATGTCTCTGGCCGAATGGGACGAAGTTTGGGAAACCTTGAGCAGCCCAAGCCTTGCCGACAAAGTCTTGGCACTGGAGCCTGAAGAACACACGCAATTAGCTGATGATGATTATTTGGACAGCGTATCCAAAGGCTTTGCGATGGTGGTGGATTCTAAAAGCCCCTTCACCGCTGGCCACAGCGAACGCGTGGCGGTCTATACAGATTTGATTGCAGAAAACTTGGGCTTTGACGCAGGCCACCGTCGCTGGTTGCGCCGCGCCGCCTTGCTGCATGACATTGGCAAACTGGCCATCAGCAACACTATTTTAGATAAGCCATCGAAATTGAATGATGTTGAATATGCTCAAATCAAAACCCATTCACGGCTATCAGCTGAAATTCTTTCGGGCATTCCCGCCTTTCACAATATTGTGGCCGTTGCCGGCGGCCACCACGAAAGGTTGGATGGCAAAGGCTATCCGTTCGGTTTAACTGAACAGCAAATCAATTTAGAAACCCGCATCGTCACAGTGGCCGATGTGTTTGACGCATTGACCGCAGACAGACCTTATCGCAAAGCAATGGGCATCGATGAAGCCTTGCGCATCATGGCAAAAGAAGTGGGCACCGCATTCGACCCCACCTGCCTCAACGCCCTAGTTGCAGCGTTAGATCAAACCAAAATCGCCGCGGCTTAACCGAAGCGATAGCTTGAGGCAGTGATCTGGCCGAACACCTTTTCATCGTGATAAACCCGCGTGGCCTGTTCGCCCCACGCCGCACCCACAGCCGCCATCAGCGGAATAAGATGATCTTCTTGTGGGTGGCAAGCGCGCGCCGACGGGGCCTTTTCCCAATCCAACAAAAGCGCTTCGCGCTTTTCAGGCTCGGCCATCAAGGCCTCATTCAGCCAAGCATCAAACTGCGCCGATGGCACTTTGCCCTGCGGGCCAAAGCCACGCATGTTGTGATAAGAAAGACCACTGCCCACAATCAAAACGCCTTCATTGCGCAAAGGGGCCAGCGCTTTACCCAAAGCAATATGCTGCGCCGGATCATAATTATGCCGAATGGCCACTTGAAACAACGGCACATCCGCTGCAGGATACATCACTTCCATAGGCGCAAACACGCCATGATCAAATCCACGCGCCTGATCAAGATGCGTGGGCAAGCCAGCCGCCTTCAGCAATTCTTCCGTACGCTTTGCTAACGCAGGTGCACCTGGCGCTGCATAAGTGATTTTATAAGTGTGTTCGGGAAAGCCACCATAATCATAAACCATGGGCGGCTTGGGTGAAGCCATCACCGCAAAGTCATCTTCCTCCCAATGGCCTGAGATCATAAGGATTGCCTTGGGCGTAACGCCAATTTCAGAGGGCATTGCCGACAGAGATTTCTCCAACAGCGCCATGCCCGCACGCATTTGCGGCAACCAAGGCCAAGGCCCACCACCGTGAGAGATGAAATAAGTTGGAAGTTTGGTCATGCGCGGCATTCCCCTTTTCAGAGAGAAGCATAATAGAGTTAAACCAACAGCTCAACTGCGCTTAACTGCACAGGTGCTTACCCCAAGCAAACTATAAAGTGGGCACATGCCAAACGCAGCCGTCAAAATTGGCACAATGCCAATGTAACCCAGCCATGCATATTGGTTCCCCGATTTAAGTGCCAAAAGCAAAAGCCCCAACCCAATTAGAATACGCACGACGTGATCGACAGAACCAACATTGCTAGTCATTGTAAACCTCCTGCAAAAGAAACAATCTTACCTTTGCAGAATTATTGCACTATCGGTCTTGCAACGCTTTGATCTCGATCAAACTAAAAATCGCATATAATGTTAAGCTTTCCTGAGTTATCTCAGAAGTTCCGCAGCTTCCTGCTCCGGCTCGGGTGCTTCAGCTTGCACAAGGCTTCCGCTTCAATCTGCCTGATGCGTTCGCGCACACAATTTTCAACTATCAGGTAGGTTCTATCGATCAACACAACCCCTCTCCATACATGTTGCTCTCAAAATACCAGTTGCCACCGAGATGTCTGATCTTCAATATTTTGCAATCTCCAGAGATGTTTTTTTAAATTGTCGTGGTTTGGTATGTGCCGATAAGAAACTGAACGCTACCATTGGGATCAGGTTTATACCGGTTCCAAACGCTTGGATCAGGTTCGTACCAAAGCGTGCATTCTGAACCGCCACCCAAGAACCAGCCGCTTTCAGCCCATTTGAATGGCTCTCTGCGGCCAATCTGAACTTGCGTGGCATAGTACGGATAGGTCAAAAGCTACGCTGCACCACATCGGTCCCGAAACTTGTTAACGCGAAATCGCAAATCCATAAAATCGCCAAGGTTTCCTGCCAAACCCAAAATTGTTCAAAGGCGACGTGGGTCGCGCCGCAAAAAATGTAAAAAATCGCCCATGCTGCCAGATAGCGCCAGGTAAAAAAATCGGGCTTCTGTGATCCAGCTTTTGCGCGCGTATCTTTGGAGGAAGGTGTTTCCAAACCTACAATCTTTCCTCAGCTGGAGAAAATTTTGGCCTCAAAGCTCAAAGTGAAAACCGCGAGGTTGTAACGACAATCTCAAATATCGATACCAGCAAATCAAAATTTCTAGCATCGACATACAGATCAATTATCCAAGAAGCTCCGCAACTTCCTGCTCCGGCTTGGGTGCTTTAATTTGCGCAAGGCCTTGGCTTCAATCTGCCTGATGCGTTCGCGGGTTACTGAGAATTGTTGGCCAACTTCTTCCAACGTGTGATCAGTGTTCATGCCGATGCCGAAGCGCATGCGCAGCACGCGTTCCTCACGCGGCGTCAAGCTGGCCAAAACGCGCGTAGTTGTTTCGCGCAAGTTGGCCTGAATGGCAGAATCAATCGGCAATATGGCGCCCTTGTCTTCAATGAAATCGCCAAGGTGTGAATCTTCTTCATCACCCACTGGCGTTTCAAGTGAAATCGGCTCTTTGGCAATCTTCATAACCTTGCGCACTTTTTCCAAAGGCATGGACAATTTCTCGGCCATTTCTTCAGGTGTGGGTTCGCGGCCAATTTCATGCATCATCTGGCGCGATGTGCGCACAATTTTGTTGATGGTTTCAATCATGTGCACAGGAATGCGAATGGTGCGGGCCTGATCTGCAATGGAACGCGTAATCGCCTGTCTGATCCACCACGTGGCATAGGTTGAGAATTTATAACCGCGGCGATATTCAAACTTATCAACCGCCTTCATCAAACCAATATTGCCTTCTTGAATCAAATCCAGGAATTGCAAACCACGATTGGTATATTTTTTCGCAATCGAAATCACCAAACGCAAATTGGCTTCAACCATTTCTTTTTTGGCAATGCGGGCTTCACGTTCGCCCTTTTGCACCATGCCAACAATTTTACGATATTCTTGAATTTGAAGTCCAGTGGCTGAAGCCAGATCAAAGATTTCATCACGAATAACTTTGATGGAATCTTTCTCGTCGTTCACCCATTTTTTCCAGCCGTGTTTGGTGTGGCGGCCAACGCGTTTGATCCACTCGCCATCCAACTCATTGCCGTGATATTCTTTCAGGAATTCATCGCGTGGCACTTTGTAAGTTTCTGCCATGCGCATCAGGCGACCCTCAAGAATGTTGAGGCGCTTTGCAATGTCGTAAAGCTGTTCAACCAGCGCTTCAATACGCGCATTGTTCAGCGACAGTGATTTCACATTGGTGATGATATCATCACGCAATTTGCGATAACGGCGCTCTTGGCTGGGGGAAAGCCCCTCACCTTCCTGCACTTCCTGGTCTTGCAATTTGCGAAGCGATTTATAAAGCCGAGCAATCTCGTCAAACACTTCTAGAACTTTTGGCTTCAATTCTGCTTCCATGGCAGAAAGTGAAACGCCCAAGTCATCGCCCTCATCATCTTCTTCATCTTCAACATTGGGCTTGTCGAAATCTTCGGGGCTTAAAACATCTGAATAATCATCTTCGTCCAAGGCGCGGCGCATCGGCTGTGATGGGCGCTTTTCAGCGCGGCTGGCGGCCTCGGCACGTTTGGCCTCGGCTTGTTTGCGCACTTCTTCCTTGGGCGGAACATATGGCATGGGTGTTGCCACGGCCTGGTTCTGCTTGGCATCGGGGCCAGCATAGGTGGCTTCCAAATCAATAATGTCGCGCAGCAGAATTTTGCCTTCGTTCAATTCATCACGCCAAATAATAATGGCTTGGAATGTCAGCGGGCTTTCGCACAAGCCTGAAATCATGGCTTCACGGCCCGCTTCAATGCGCTTGGCGATTGCAATTTCGCCCTCGCGGGAAAGAAGTTCCACAGCGCCCATTTCGCGCAAATACATGCGAACCGGATCATCCGTGCGATCTGATGGTGGCTTTGGCGCCTCAACCTTCATCAGGGCCGTTTCGGAACTTTCAATTTCCTCAACCTTGGCCACAACGCTTTCGTTTTCTTCTTCGCTTTCCACGACAGTGATGCCCATTTCGGCAAACATGGCGTAAACGTCTTCAATCTGGTCTGATGTCACCTCTTCTGAAGGCAAAACCGCGTTCAGCTCATCCAACGTGACATAACCACGAGCCTTGGCCGTTTTGAGCAGGCGTTTAACCGCAGCATCATTCAGGTCAATGATCGGACCATCGGTGGTGTCTGAACTATCGGCCGGGCCAACTTCGGCTGAAGGAAGCTCTTCAGCGGGCTTTGCTGAATCTTTTCCAGATTTTGCCGTTTGGGTCGGGCGGACGGGCGGACGGGCCATGTAAAATTCCTTCATATCTCAGCGGTTGCCCGCCGTGCTTTACTGATTCGGAATGGAACCTAAGAACATGCGCTTAACCGCTGCTTAACCATAACACGTCAGGCTGGATTAATTCAGCTCTGCCGGCTTTCGCCCTGATGCGGCACCAAAGCCTGCAATGGAAGCCTCGCGTCCGTCCAAAGACGATAGTTGGTCTCGCAGCGCCTGCACGACGCCTTGGTTCTCCTCCGTCATATCGCTGGCAAAAGCTGCTTCCGCAGCCTTCAACTCGCGATCGAGTGTGATGGCTTTATGATGCAAAGCGATCATCTGGCGGAGGCCTGTCCGGGCATCATCTTGTGCAGCCGCTGGACTCAAGTGCCACTCATTCAAACTTTTCGCTTGGGCGTCGAGGCGGCCTAAAATCTGGCTAAACCCCTTGGTCAAGAGATGGCCTCTCAAAGTCGCCGTTTCAAGGGCTTCCTCAGAAGACGCGCTATCTAGAATAAGCCTGCGTAGGGAGTCAAGCTCGTTTGAAATCAATTCGGCTGCGGCAAATTCAGCCCAAAATTCATGCAACAATTCAGGGTGGTTGATAAAGGCCAAAACAATCATCCGTGCACGGTGTTCAACCGTTGATGTTTGATGAGATCTGCCCGCCAAAGCCCGCAATTGCGGTGAAACCGGAAGCTGCACTTCCCACGGGTTTTGACCATATTTTGCGCGCGGGCTTCGCGCCTGCCCACGCACAAACGCTGGTTGTTGTTGGCCTCTGCCAAACAAACTACTCAGTCTTTCTTGCAGGTCTGCAAGATAATGCTTTTTAACAACATCATCATTTATCGTGTTGATAAGACTCTTTAAATCACGTTCAAACAATGCCCGGCGTTCTGGTGTTGCGCGATCATTGTCTTGCAATGCCCGCCGCCACAAAACTTGCGCCATGGGTTCTGCCGCCGCAATCACGGCTTTGACAGCTTGCGGCCCTTCGGCTTTCAACAAATCATCCGGGTCTTGGCCATCAGGCAGAAAGGCAAACTTCAAAGAATGCCCCGCCTTCAAAAGCGGCAAGGCCAGATCCAGCGCGCGATAAGCGGCCTTCAATCCAGCTTGATCACCATCAAAACACAAGGTGGGCTCTGGCACCGTTTTCCACAAAAGCGCTAACTGATTCTCTGTTAGCGCCGTTCCAAGCGGGGCCACGGCATTGATAAACCCCGCCCGCGCCATGGCAATCACATCCACATAACCTTCAACCGTAATCAGTTCGCTGGTTTCGTGGGCAACAGCCCGGGCCTTATCAAAATTATAAAGCACATCGCCTTTGTGAAATAACGGCGTTTCTGGAGAGTTTAAATATTTTGCCGGAACATCCGCCCGAAGTGCCCTGCCCCCAAAGGCAATCACTCTGGCCCGCGCATCACGTATGGGAAACATCACCCGGTCGCGAAACCGATCATAGGCCACGGGAACATCATCGCCAGAAATGACCAAACCCGCATCGGCCATCTGTTCAACAGATATTTTTTTCTCGGCCAAATGCGTGCGCAAGGCAGAACGATCTTCAGGTGCATAACCTAGCCCAAATTGTTTTTGTATGGCGGGCACCAAACCACGGTCTAAAAGATAACCCCTTGCCTTGGCCCCGCGCGCTGATTGCAACTCGGCTTGAAAAAACTGGGCTGAAATTTCCATCACGTCATAAAGGCTGGCCCGTTTTTCCTCACGTTCATGGTCAGCCTGTGAAAACTCAGGCATGGGCAAGCCCGCTTCTTGGGCCAATTGTGAAACCGCCTCAGGAAACGGCACGCCTTCTTTTTCAACCAGATAGGTGAAAATATCGCCAGAAACTTTGCAGCCGAAACAATAGTATCGGCCTTTTCGATCATCGGCATGAAAGCTGGGCGATTTTTCGCCGTGAAACGGGCAGCACGCCCAAAAATCGCCTTTGCCGGGGTTAGACTTCTTGCGATCCCAAGCAACCTTGCGCCCAATCACAGCAGAGATGGTAACACGGTTACGAATATCATCCAGAAATGTCGGCGGAAAGCGCATGCAAATGAGATAGGGCCGCCAGCAACGCAACACAAGTTGCCAAATTATTGAATTTTGTGCACTGTTCGTCAAAGCTTTGCTGTGGAAGGAAAAGTCATGGTTGTCCGTCGTTATCACCCTGTCCTTGTCGCTCTCCATTGGCTTTTGGCCATTATGATTGGTCCGCAACTGGGCTTTGGATATTTTGTCATTGGCAAAATGTCGAACGCTGATCCAGCCAAGCTTGGCCCGTTGGCCAAACACATGGGCATTGGCACGGCCATTATTGTGCTGATGGCTATTCGCCTGATCACCCGATATTTTACCAGCCATCCAGCCCCCACGGCCAGCCAGCAGGCAGGCATTGGAAAATTACGCACCCCCGTCCATCTTTTGCTTTATGGCGTAATTTTTATAACGGCGTTGAGCGGCTGGTTCACCGGCTTTCTCATTGCCCATCTTTATGAAGTGCCCGGAAACACGCTGCCCGCAGATTTTGCGAACTATCCCACGCGCGTGGTTCATGTATGGATGGCGCTGGTGTTGTTCTTGTTGATCGTGTTGCACATTACGGCCGCATTCAAAGAAATGATGAGTGGTGACGTGCATATTCTAGACCGCGTGGGCTTTGGCAAGCGCAGTTCCTAACGCCGCAAAACGGCTCGTATCGGTGATGCATCCAAGTTTTCAAACTTCAAAGGCAAGGCGATCAATTCATAATCACCAGGTTCCACTTGATCGAGCAGCAAGTTTTCTAAAATGATCATGTGGTTAGCGTTGCAGGCATTATGCGCTGGCAAAGTTTTTGAAGTTGATGGATCAACCGAGGCTGTATCAACACCCACGAGTTTCACATTGTGGCTGGTAAGGAGCTGCACTGTTTCTGGCGCAAGGCCGCGAAAATTATCATTCCACACATTTGAATTTTGTCCCGCAAACAAACGCAACAAAACCCGTGGCGGGCAATTCTGCAAATGCTTCTCAATATGTTCAGGCAAACACAAAGGCGTTTGCCCTTGCGCATCAATCACACGACACGGCCCCACAAAAATATCCAAATTTAGTTCGGCAATTTTGTCGCCCTGCGCATCATAATGAAACGGTGCATCCGCATGTGTTCCACAATGCACAGACATGGTAATCTTGGAAACATTCACCGGAACTTCAGACGAAATTCGCGCAACCCATTCTTCGCTATAAACACTGTCCATCGGGAAAACCGCAACGCCTGGACGAAGGCCGCGCGAAATATCGATGATCATGTCTTCAAAACATCCATTTTGATTGGCCCTTCAGCGCGCCCGAAAATGAACTGTTCAACATAAGGGCTGCCCGAACGATCAACCATTTTGGCAGGCCCTTGCCAGATAATTTCGCCCTTATAAATCATCGCAATGTCGTCAGCAATTTTTCGCGCGCTGGCCATATCATGCGTAATGGAAATGGTTGTGGCGCCAAGGCGCTTCACACAATCCACAATTAAATTGTTGATCACATCAGCCATGATTGGATCAAGGCCCGTGGTGGGTTCATCAAAGAAAATAATTTCAGGATCAGCCGCAATCGCCCGCGCCAGCCCCACGCGCTTTTGCATGCCACCTGAAAGTTCAGCAGGGTAAAGCTTACCAACGTCAGCGTTCAGGCCAACAAGACCAAGCTTATCCATGGCAATATCTCGCGCTTTTTCGCGGGCCAATCCCCGGCCTTGAATGAGACCGAAGGCCACGTTTTCCCACACGCTGAGTGAATCAAAAAGTGCGCCACCTTGAAACAACATGCCAAATCGGCGCAGCATGGCATCGCGTGCCTCACCGCGCAAACCCACAGCGCTTTTGCCATCAATTTCAATGGTTCCAGATGAAGGCTGCAAAATTCCTAAAATACATTTCAACATCACAGATTTGCCGGTGCCAGAACCACCAATCACCACCAGTGATCTTCCCTTCTCAACACTCAAACTCAATCCATTCAAAACATTTTTCGGCCCGAATGATTTTCTCACATCTGTCAGTTTGATGAAGGGTTCGGCCATCTCAATTCTTTCCGAACAACAAAGATGTGAGCATGAAATTCGCCGCCAAAATTAAAATGGCAGAAGACACAACGGCATTCGTGGTGGCCCGCCCAACACCTTGTGCCCCGCCTTTGGAATTGAAGCCGTGATAACAGCCCATCAACGCAATGATGAAACCAAACACAGCAGCCTTGATCAGGCCCGATGTAACGTCATCTGAATGCAAAGCATCAGAGGTGGTTTTCAAAAATGCGGCACCGTTGAAACCAAGGCTGCGCGTGCCCACCACATAGCCACCCATCACACCGATAATATCGCCAATCAGCACCAAAATCGGCAATGATACCACCGCCGCAATCAATCGCGGGCCAACAAGATATTTGATGGGGTTGGTGGAAAGTGTCACCAGCGCATCATTCTGTTCTGTCACTTTCATGGTGCCAAGTTCTGCAGCGATGGAAGCACCAACACGGCCTGAAACCATAAGCCCCGCCAGCACCGGCCCTAATTCGCGTGTAATGCCAATGGCCACAATGGAAGGCACAAGCGTTGCGGCCGTTGTGGGCGAAGAGCCAGTATAGATTTGTAATGCCAAAGCACCGCCAGTGAAAAACGCTGTCATCGCCACAACGGGCAGTGATGTATAGCCAATGCGAAAAAACTGCGCTGCAATCTGGCTGCCATAAAAGCGCGGACTAAGCCCGATTGCCACAGCATCTTTGGCAAACAGCGCCACGCGCCCAATCTCTGCAAAGAGCGCAAGAACCAGCCGGCCTATGACAGCAAGAATATTCAAAATATTCGAATCTTATTCAACATAGTGGCGAGCATAGCGGTTGCCCAAGTGTGTGAGAAGCTCATAAGAAATGGTGCCAGCAAATCCCGCTGCCTCATCGACTGATATGTTCGGCCCGAAAATTTCTGCCATATCTCCAACTTTCACGCTCACGTCCGTCACATCACAAGCCATCATGTCCATCGACACGCGGCCCACAATGGGGCAGCGCTTGCCACCCAGAAACACGTGTGCAGGCCCATCATGGCGAGAAGATGAAAGCTTGCGTGGAATGCCATCACGATAACCCGCGCCCAAAATTGCAATACGCGAATTGCGCGGCGCTTCCCACGTGGCGCTATAGCCAATGGTTTGGCCCGCCAAAACTTCACGCGATTGCATCACCTTGGCTTCTAACGTCACCACCGTTTTCATCGGATTGGGTTTGCCGGGCATTGGGTTGCCGCCATAAAGCGCCACGCCTGCCCGCACAATGTCGAAGTGATATTGTTCGCCTAGATAGATGCCCGAAGAATTGGCAAAACTTGCGGGCACATGCGGCAGCATGCTGCACAAGTTTTGAAACGCTTTCAGTTGTTGTATGTTGAGCGGATGATCAGCTTCATCTGAACACGCAAGATGGCTTATTAACAGTTTGATATTCAATGCTTTTGAAAGTTCTGTGGTAGCGCACAGCTGCATAAATTCAGCACTGGTAAACCCCAAGCGATGAATGCCCGTATCACAATGAATCGCACAGTCCGCACCGTTTGCGTGGGCGTGCCAAGCTTCAGCTTCTTGCAAACAGGCCAAGGCCGGAATGAGATTATGGCGCAGATAAAATTCGGTTTGGCCCAGATAAAACCCATCCAGCACATAAATATTGGCATCCGCCAAAACGGCGCGCAGATCAGCGCCTTCCATCGGCCGCGCCACAAAAAAATGCCTGCAACCGGCCGCCCAGAATGCTTTGGCGCAAGGTGCAAGACCAAGGCCATAAGCCTCGCCCTTGATGGCCACGCCAACGTGAGCAGTTTTCGCAACGGCTGCCAAAGTTTTGTAATTGGCCTTCAGCGCCGAAAGGTTGATGGTCACTTGGGCCGGGTGAAGTTCAACGTCGTGCAAAACAGTGTCTCCAGTTCTCAGCTTCAGTTCATGCTGTAGAAAGTCTGGAGAAGAGGGTCAACACCCATTAGCCAAAGCGCTCAGGCAAGTGGTCTTCGCGGGCAAGGTTGCTGAACTTTGTCAGGCGGCCTTCGAACATCAGTTCGACTGTGCCTGTGGGGCCGTGGCGCTGTTTGCCGATAATCACTTCGGCCTTGCCATGCGCCCTATCCATCTTTTCTTGCCACGCCTGAAATTCAGGCGTGCCTTCGGCAGGCATCAAACGCTCAAGATAATATTCTTCGCGAAACACGAATAACACAACGTCAGCGTCTTGCTCAATCGAACCCGATTCACGCAAATCTGAAAGTTGTGGCCGTTTGTCTTCGCGGTTTTCAACCTGGCGCGAAAGCTGAGACAAAGCGATGATGGGCACATTCAATTCCTTGGCCAAGGCTTTCAAGCCAACCGTAATTTCTGTCACTTCCTGCACGCGGCCTTCAGATTGTTTGCGCGCAGAACCGGTGAGCAATTGCAGATAATCCACAATCACCAAACCCAATCCGCGCTGGCGCTTTAATCGCCTTGCACGTGAAGCAAGCTGCGCAATGGTCAAGCCACCTGTTGCATCAATATAAAGTGGCAGGGCCTGCAAATCACGGCTAACATCAACCAACTTCTGAAACTCATCCTCGCTGATTTTGCCGCGCCTAATATATTCCGATGAAACGCCCGTCTGCTCAGCAATAATGCGCGTGGCCAATTGTTCTGAACTCATTTCAAGAGAAAAGAACGCAACCACCCCGCCATCGAGAATTTTCGTTGTGCCATCAGGTTGATATTCGGCCTTATAGTTTTTGGCCACATGATAAGCGATGTTGGTGGCCAACGCGGTTTTGCCCATGGCGGGACGGCCCGCCAGAATGATCAAATCAGACTTTTGCAAGCCCCCCATTTTTTCATCCATATCCGTCAGGCCGCAAGAAATGCCTGATAAGCCACCGCGCAACATGAAGGCGTTATTGGCCATGTCGATGGCATCTGTCAGAGCGCGGCCAAAAGCCTGAAAGCCTTTGCCATATTTATCAACTTCGGCCAGCCCATAAAGCGCTTGTTCAGTTTTTTCGATAAGGTCTTTGGCCGAAGTTTCAATATCAGGCTGAAAGGCTTCGTTCACAACATCAGTGCCGATGCCAATGAGTTTTCGGCGCTGGGCCAACTCAAAAATCATCCGGCCATATTCTTCAGCGTTGATAATGGTGGTGGCCGAAGCAGCAAGCCTTGCCAGATAGGCAGGCCCGCCGATTTCTTTGAGTGATTGATCACCCTCAAAATGAGTTTTAAGTGTTACGGCTGATGCAAGCTTGCCCATGCGAATAAGCGTGGTGGCCGCCTCATAAATGCGCGCGTGCACAGCTTCTGAAAAATGCTCCGGCCCCAGAAACGTTGTCACGCGATCAGCGGCTTCATTGTTTGCCAAAATGGCACCCAGCAACGCTTGCTCCGCCTCCAAGTTTTGGGGCGGCAGTCGTGTTGGTTCAGTGGTTTCAACGGAACGAAGGGGCACAGTGTTCATGGTGACAGCCTAGCAATTCAAACGACCAGTGACTTATGGAATCGCAGTTTTAAAAGATTTCCACAGGCCCTGTGTACAAAAGGGTCAGTGCATAAAAAAGGCCGCCCTAAGGCGGCCTTCAATTTATTGTCAAATAGTCGCCTTATTCAATGTCAGGCTTTTTGGCTTTTGCTTTGGCGCGGGTTTTAGAAACCGGTGCAGCATCTTCAGCGGCTTCTTCAGCAGCTTGATCAGCCTGGGCTTCCTCAAACAGGGCTTCGGCAGCAGCACGCACTTCAGCGCGTTCAGCTGCATTGCCTGTCATCACTTCGCCGCGTGCTTGCGCATCTGCTTCAGCAGCCGAGCGAGCAACGTTCACTTGCAGCTTAACCACCACTTCGGGGTGCAGCGTCAGTTCAACTTCATGCATGCCGATTGCCTTAATAGGCGCACGCAAATGCACATGGTTTTTATCAACATGTGCGCCTGCAGCCAAAGCGGCTTCAGAAATATCACGCGTTGAAACTGAACCATAAAGCTGGCCTGATTCACCGGCTTGGCGAATAACCACAAAGCTTTTGCCTTTGAGCGATTCTGCTTCGGCTTCGGCAATGCCGCGGCTGTCGTTGTTTTTCACTTCCAACACAGCGCGTTCACGTTCAAACTTGGCCTTGTTGGCTTCGGTTGCGCGCAATGCCTTGTGGTTGGGAAGCAGGAAATTACGGGCAAACCCGTCTTTTACCTTTACAGTGTCGCCCATGCGGCCCAAGCGGCCAACGCGTTCAAGAAGAATAACA
>JAYWFC010000116.1:0-4067 GCA_043778995.1 Aestuariivirga sp. | reverse complement strand
TGTGGCTGGACCTCATCCCTATCCTGAAATGGTGCGCGATTTTCAATCGATTATTGGCGAAGAAACTAAACGCCAGATGATGAAGGCGGAAGGGCGCTTGCCGGATTCGTTAGTGGCGGCCATCGGCGGCGGCTCCAATGCCATGGGCCTGTTCCATCCATTTCTTGATGATGCTTCTGTGGAAATCATCGGCGTGGAAGCGGCGGGTTATGGCTTGAAGAAAAAACATGCGGCGTCGATTGCTGGCGGTAAACCCGGCGTGCTGCATGGCAACCGCACTTATTTGCTGATGGATGATGATGGCCAGATCACCGAGGGCCATTCGATTTCGGCGGGCCTGGATTACCCCGGCATTGGGCCTGAACATGCTTGGTTGCATGATATGAAACGGGTTCAATATGTTTCAGCAACTGACAAAGAAGCCTTGGCTGCGTTTCAACTGTGCTGCAAACTGGAAGGCATTATTCCAGCCTTGGAACCTTCCCATGCTTTGGCCCATGTGATGAAAATTGCGCCCAAGCTGCCACGCGAGCATCTTATGGTGATGAACTTGTGCGGGCGCGGTGACAAAGACATATTCACAGTGGCCAACATTCTGGGGGTGAAGCTGTGAGCACGCGCATCGCAGATCGATTTGCCGCATTAAAAAAAGAAGGTCGCGCTGCGATGATAACGTTTGTCACTGCGGGCGATCCTGATCATGCCACTTCGTTGAAAATCATTCAGGGCCTGCCCAAAGCTGGAGCGGACATTATTGAATTGGGCATGCCTTTCACCGATCCCATGGCCGATGGGCCAGCCATTCAGGCGGGTGGCCTTCGCGCGCTTAAGAATGGCGCTTCTATGAAAAAGACTTTGGTTTTGCTGAAGGCCTTTCGTGTGAAAGACAAAACCACGCCTGTGGTTTTGATGGGCTATTACAATCCGATTTATGTTTATGGTGTGCCGAAGTTTTTGAAAGATGCAAAAGCCGCACGCGCTGATGGCTTGATTGTGGTTGATCTGCCGCCAGAAGAAGATGATGAGCTTTGCCTGCCCGCGATGGCAGCTGATCTTAACTTTATTCGTCTGGCCACACCGACCACTGATGATGCGCGCGCCCCCGCCGTTTTTAAAAATACCTCTGGCTTTGTGTATTATGTTTCGGTGCTTGGCATCACTGGCACGAAGGCCCCTGACCTTAAGTCCGTTGCTGCCAATGTGAAGCGATTGAAGACACACACATCATTGCCCATATGCGTTGGGTTTGGTGTGAAAACAGCAGAGCAGGCCCGTGCCATTGCCAAGGTGGCAGACGGCGTTGTGGTGGGCTCGGCTTTGGTTTCTGCGGTGGAAAATTCGTTGAACAAGCAAGGCCGCCCAACTTTGCAAACGCCAAAAGCAGTGCATAAGTTGGTTGCTGAACTGGCCAAGGGTGTGAGAAGCTAAAGCATGAACTGGATCAAGAATTTCGTTCGCCCGCGCATACGTTCCATCTTGGGGGTTGCAGCGCCCAAGCGCGATGTGCCTGAAAATATGTGGATCAAAGATCCTGATTCTGGGCAGATGGTATTTTATAAGGATTTGGAAGCGAACCAATTTGTATTCCCCGGTTCGCAGCATCATCACCGTATGCCTGCGGCCATGCGCTTTACGTCGATGTTTGATGGTGGGGAATTTGAGAAGCTTTCCGCCCCTACGGTTTTTGTTGATCCTTTGAAATTCCGCGCCGAGAAGAAATATACCGACCAACTGCGTGATGCCAAAGCCAAGGGTGGCATTGAAGATTCAGTGCAGGCCGGTTTTGGCCAAGTGAACGAGCAGCCGATGGTGCTGGCCATTCAAGATATGGGCTTTATCGGCGGGTCTTTGGGCATGGCGGCGGGTGATGCGATTATTGCAGCGATGCGTTTTGCCGTTTCCAAGGAATGCCCATTTGTGATGTTTGTAGCCTCGGGTGGGGCGCGTATGCAGGAAGGCATTTTGTCATTGATGCAGCTGCCGCGCACCACGATTGCTGTGCAGGAATTGCGAGCCGCGAAATTGCCTTACATTGTGGTTTTGACCAATCCGACAACGGGTGGTGTGACGGCTTCCTACGCGATGTTGGGTGATGTGCATTTGGCAGAGCCTAAGGCCATAATTGGCTTTGCCGGCCAGCGCGTGATTGAGCAAACCATTCGCGAAAAATTGCCGGAAGGATTTCAGCGTTCGGAATATCTGAAGGATCACGGCATGGTTGATTTGGTTGTGCACCGTCATGAAATGAAGACCACCGTAAGCCGCATTGCGCGATTGTTGGCAGGGCAAGAGGCACGGGCTATGACGGGTGCTTTGGTGCCTGTGGCTGGGTAAGATTTATTTTCCCTCCCCTATTTGTAGGGGAGGGTAGGGTGGGGTTGGTTCGAAGAGTCAAATGTCAATGATTGAGTTTACTGCGCCGCCCCCACCCTACCCTCCCCCGCGAGGGGCGTGGGAGGGAGACAAATTTCATCATGCACTCTGACGCCATTTTGATGCGGTTGCTGGCGCTGCATCCTAAAATTATTGATCTTTCGCTGTTGCGCATGGAGCGGCTGCTGGAGCGGTTGGGAAACCCAGAGCGCAAGCTGCCGCCGATTATCCACATCGCAGGCACCAATGGCAAGGGCTCCACTTTGGCTTTCATGCGTGCTATGATGGAATCGGCGGGGTTGAAGGTTCACACTTATACATCGCCACATCTGGTAAGGTTTCATGAGCGTATTGGACTTGCGGGCAAACTCATTTCAGAACCAGAACTTGTGGCCTTGCTGGTAGAGTGTGAAGTGGCCAACGGCACAGAGCCTATTACATTTTTTGAGATCACGACGGCGGCTGCATTTTTGGCCTTTGCGCGGCAGCCTGCCGATTATTTGCTTTTGGAAGTTGGGTTGGGTGGAAGGCTTGATGCCACCAACGTGGTTGACAAGCCTGTGGTGAGTGTGATCACATCAATCGGGCTTGATCATCAACAATATCTTGGTGACACCATTGAAGAGATTGCCCGCGAGAAGGCTGGCATTTTAAAACGCGGCTGTGTTGGTGTGTTGGGGGCGAATGCGCCAGAGGTGCGTGAAGAAGTGGAACGCCTCGCGGAGCGCATTGCTGCGCCGCTGAAAATTTCTGGCCAAGAGTGGCAGGCTTACACACAACATGGACGGCTGGTGTTTCAAGACCAAGATGGGCTTTTAGATTTGCCCATGCCTGCCCTTGCTGGCCCACACCAGATTGACAATGCAGGCAATGCGATTGCGGCGTTGCGTGCATTGAATGACAATCGCATCACCGAAGAGGGTATTGCCGAGGGTTTGCGTAAAGTCACTTGGCCCGGGCGTATGCAAAATTTAGGCGACGGGCATTTGCGAACATTCGTTTCACAAGGGGCCGAGATTTGGCTGGATGGCGGGCATAACGGGCCGGCAGGCCCAGTGGTGGCACAAACGCTGCGCGACTTGGCAACGCGTGGTCCCAAGCCACTGGTTCTCATTTGGGGCATGTTGAACACCAAAGATCCCGGCGCCTTTATTGCAAATTTCAAAGGTGTGGCGGATGAAGTGATCTGCTTGGCCATCCCTGATGAGGCAAATGCCATTGCAGCGCAGGAGTTGGCGCAAGTGGCAATGGGTGAAGGTGTAAAGGCTTCGGTTGCTTCGTCCATTCCAAAAGCATTGGAGCAGGCCTGCCTATCGCATCCCGCTCCACGTATTCTGATTTGTGGTTCGCTTTATCTGGCGGGCCATGTTCTGGCGCTGCATTCGGGCGAAGAGGCTTCTGCCGTGAGCGGTGCCGCCAAGCGTTAGAGTGCGCCTTCAATCCAATTCTTCAGCGCATTCTTTGGGCCAGCGCCCACTTGCGTTGAGGCCAGTTTGCCGGCTTTGAACACCATCAAAGTGGGGATTGAGCGGATGCCCATTTTTGATGCCACGTCGGGGTTTTCATCAATGTTCAATTTGACAATCTTGGCGCGGGGGCCAAGTTCTTTTGCTATCTCTTCGAGATGTGGGCCAATGGTTTTGCACGGGCCACACCATTCAGCCCAGAAATCGACAACAACTGGAGTGTCAGAC
>JAYWFC010000115.1:0-27304 GCA_043778995.1 Aestuariivirga sp. | reverse complement strand
CCAAGCCATGCGAATAAAAAACGGGCCGTAATGGCCAAAGTCAGCCGGCCACCACTCTTGCGAACTGGTCATCAATTTGAAAATGTCTTTTTTCAAGGCTTTCAAATCTAGCTTTTTGAAGGCTGCGGCATAATCAAATTTTTTGCCCATGGGGTTTGATAGGTTTGAATGTTGATGGAGCACACGCAAATTCAGTTGGTTGGGCCACCAATCAGCGTTGGACTGGGCGGTCGACGTCATATGTTTTGCAGCACCATGCATCACGGGGCATTTTGCGCTTGTATCATTCGCAAGAGTATCCATTTCATTCTCCAATCAAACATCTGTTGTCGACAGACTATCAAATTTCGCATTGCACTATAAGTCGTTTCTTCGCTTTGCGACATTAAGGCCGTCATTAAGCTTATCTTGAAGAAAGGTATTTCGTTTCTTGGCCGAAGCGCATAGATTACACCTTATGCTGACTTTGCCCACCCTAGCTGCCATCGAAACGCCCAACCTTGTTCTGCGCGAAATCATGCAAGATGATTGCGCCGAAATGGCCTGTTTTATGACGCAGCAGCGTTATCAAAAATATATCGCGCATCGCATGAAAGATGCCAACGAAGTGAAATTATTTGTTGCGCGTCAACTTGCTGCCCAAGGGGACGTGCGCCGCAATGTGTTTCATCTGGCGGCCGAAGAACGCCATTCAAGCGAAGTTGTGGGCGATGGTTTTTTAATCTGCCACCAGGACGATTCACTTGAAATTGGTTGGGGCCTTCACCCAGCCTTATGGCAAGTTGGCTTTGGCACAGAAATTGGCCGCGCCCTTTTGGGCATTGGCTTTGAACGGTTCAAAGCAAAATCAATCAGCTGTAAAGTGATGCGCAACAATGTGGCGTCGCTGCGCTTGGCAAGACGCATTGGCATGAAACAAAAAGCAGCGCGTGAAGATTATCCCGTGGGCCAAGGGCGGTTTGAACAGGTTGATATTTTTGCCATGTCTGCCGAGACTTATTTCGATCTGCCTTATTGAGCAGGTGATATGAACAAAGCCGTAACGATTGTAGGCGCAGGGCCTGCTGGCCTTATGGCAGCCGATGTGTTGGCCACGGCTGGCCATGCTGTCCACATTATCGACCACATGCCTTCACCAGCGCGCAAATTTTTATTGGCAGGGCGGGGCGGTTTAAATCTTACGCATTCAGAGGCTTTGCCAAATTTTCTTGAACACTATGGTGAAGCAAAAAAGTTTTTAGAACCGATCATCAAAGCTTTTCCTCCAGCGGCAATTATAAAGTGGTGTGAAGATCTTGGCATCAAAACCTTTGTCGGCAGTTCAGGTCGCGTTTTTCCGGTGTCAATGAAAGCATCGCCCGTTCTGCGGGCGTGGCTGCGCAAGTTAGAGGCGTTGGGGGTAACGTTAACACCGAGAACGGAATGGCAGGGCTTTGATGAAAACCCCACCATTCTTGCCATGGGTGGGGCCAGTTGGCCACAGTTGGGATCAAACGCTGCCTGGGTCCCAATCTTGCGTGATGCAGGAATTCGCGTTTCTGATCTTCTGTCTTCCAACGGTCGGATTATTGTTCCGTGGTCTGAGCATTTTTCGTCTCGCTTTGCCGGAACGCCGCTGAAAAATGTGAAACTTCAATATGGTTCAGCTACGGCCAGGGGAGAGATTATGATCTCGTCGCAAGGGCTAGAGGGCAGCGCCATCTATCAGCTTTCGCGGGTGATGCGTAATGAACCCGGCAAGCAATTGGTGATTGATTTAAAACCAACGCTGTCAGGCGAAGCAATTGCTCAGCGTTTGGCACAGCCGCGCAAAAAAATGAGCCTTTCAAATTTCCTGCGCAAGGCGATCAATATCACGCCCGCCGCCATCGCGCTTTTGCATGAGACCAACACGAAGTTGGATGATCGTGGTGTAAAGGCTGTGTCGATCACCGTTCGGGGCCAAGCTGGAATTGAACGCGCCATATCAACCGCTGGCGGCGTAGTGTTAAGTGAACTTTCGCCTCATTGTGAGTTGCGGGCAAAGCCATTGAATTATGTGATAGGCGAAATGTTGGATTGGGATGCGCCAACAGGTGGCTATCTTTTGCAGGCCTGTTTTTCAACGGCGGTGGCCGCTGCCAATGATCTGGCCCGAAAGCTTGCCTAAACTGCGCCACATTTAGCACTTTGAGTGCGGGCATGAAAAACATAACAGCCCCCATTTTGTTAATTGCGCTTTGCACGGCAAGCGCACCCGCCTTTGCTGATAAGGCCGCCTATTGCAAAGCCTATGCGCGAGATTTTGCCGATCAATCATCTGTTGATCAAACGCTGTGGCAACACAAATATCAAATTGCCATTGATGCTTGTTTGGCAAAGCACGGTTCAACGCAGCCAAAGCCAATGGTCTTCCGGCCCAAAGCGAAAAACATGGTGCCAGCTGCGCCCGCGCCAAAAGCCGTTGTTGTTGAAGAAACAAAGCCCGTGCCCAAGCCCGAGGTTGTCGCAACGGCAAAGCCCGCTACGAAATCAGAGGCAAAACCTGCTGGGTTGATTGCCGGATCAGCCGAGTGGAATGATTATTGCGCCAAGAAATATGTTTCGTTCAATGCGAAGAACGGTACCTATCAATCGAAAACGGGCGTTGAAAGAAAATGTCTTGTGACGAAATAGCTATCCGCGCAATACCATTTCTGCGCCGCGCCACCCGATCATCATGCTGGCCGCGTTTAGGTTGCCCGATAAGATTGAAGGAAACGCCGAGGCGTCGATAACCCGCAAACCGCTGATGCCATGAACGCGTAATTCGGCGTCGACCACTCCGTCTTTTTCTGCCTTTGCCATGCGGCATGTGCAGCTTGGATGATAAACGGTTCCGCTGCGCATGCGAAAATCAGCGATTAAATCTTCGTCGTTTTTGACCCCAGGCCCGGGCCGCAATTCTTCGACGATCAAATCAGCGATTGGTTTTTGTGCTGCAATCTTGCGGATAAATTTCACCGCCTCCAACATTTCTTCAACATCGTGATTGGTTGAAAAAACATTCGCCGTTATTTTCGGGTGTTCAAACGCATTCGATGATTTGATCATAATTTCACCAACCGAAGTTGGCCTGCAATTGGAAAGGCCAATCGACATGCCTGAAAATGGATCAGGTGAAAGCAGCGGACGTTCATTCTCTTTTGGAATGAGTGTGGAAAACGCTTGGTAATAAAGCTGCATATTGGGGCGTGGCTCAGCAGGGTTCGTTTTGAAAAACCCGCCACCTTGGTTGATGCTCATCGACAATGGGCCAGCGCCCAAAAGCAAATAGTCTAACCCAGCTTTCAACTTGCCCCACCAAGGGCGCAACTGGTCGTTTATGGTGGGCACGTTGAGTTTGTAGGTATAATTTATGCCCTGATGATCTGAAAGGTTGCGGCCCACATTTTTATTGGCGTGAACAATTTCAATTCCCAGAGACTGCAAATGTTCGCCATCGCCAATGCCAGACAGTTGCAAAAGCTGGGGTGAATTAATCGCACCACCAGACAAGATCACTTCGCCTGATGCTTTTGCAATTTTGGTTTGTCCAAGGTGGACATATTCAACACCCACAGCGCGTTTACCTTCAAATAAAACACGCTTCACAAATGCATTTGAAATCAACTGCAAATTTTTGCGTTTCAAGGCCGGATATAAAAATGCCCGCGCAGCAGAATTGCGCTTGCCGCCTTTTACAGTCAGTTGAAAATGGCCAACGCCTTCTTGCGAAGCACCATTGAAATCTGAATTGCGCTTCAGCCCAGCGGCAACTGCGGCTTCCTCAAAGGGCCCACAAGTCCAATGGCGGCCCTTGGTGTTGGCGCTGATAAACAATGGCCCGCCTGTTCCGCGCCATTCATTGCCACCTGCCTGATTATCTTCCATCGCTTTGAAAGCGGGCAAAATATCATCAAACCCCCAACCCACGTTTCCGGCCTTGCGCCAATCATCATAGTCTGATGCATCGCCGCGCACATAAACCATGGCGTTGATGGAGCTTGATCCGCCAATGACTTTGCCCCTTGGCCAAAAATCTGTTTGCCCTCCAAGGCCAGGATCAGGCTCGGCCCGATACATCCAATTGACATGGGGGTCGTAAAATGTTTTGCCATACCCAAGCGGCATGGTGATGAAAAAGCGTTTGTCGCTTCCACCGGCTTCAAGCAGCAAAACCTTATGTTTAGCATTTTCAGTCAGCCGATTGGCCAACACGCATCCGGCTGAGCCAGCGCCCACAACGATATAGTCAAAATTTCCGTCCATGGCTGTTTCTGAACGTATTGATGCTGCTTTGGCAAGCGGCCAGCAGGTGAAAAATTTTTGCCAAACTACGTTTGCGCTAATGCAGTCGCTGGCTTAGTTTGTATAAAAGGGGACTCGGGAAATGAAAGTTAAAGACCTTAAAGTTTTCATCGTGGGAAACCCACCACCAGGTTGGGGCGGGCGTTATTTCATTTTCGTAAAATTAACAACCGATAACGGCATCACCGGAATTGGCGAAGTGTATTGCGACACATTTGGCCCCAAGGTGATGCAGGCTGCGATTGAAGATACCTTTGGTCGATATGTTGAAAACATGAACCCGTTTGATTTGGAAGCCATGTGGCGCAAGGCCTATTCAAGCGGATATTCGGCAAGGCCAGATATTACGCTGGTGAGTGTTATTTCCGGTTTGGAAATTGCGTTGTGGGATATTATGGGCAAGGCTGTGGGCAGGCCCGTTTATGAATTGCTGGGCGGCAAAGTTCACGAAAAGCTGCGGTCATACACCTACATTTATCCCGACTTGGCCAAGGGCCAAACGGATGCCATTTATTGGAATGCCGAACAATCTGCTGAACGCGCCGCTGACTATGTTAAAATGGGTTTCACCGGAATTAAATTTGATCCCGCAGCGCCATACTCTGCTTTTGATCCGAGGCAACCGTCATTGGAATCGATGGAGCTTTGCGCCAAGTTTTGCAAATTGATCAGAGAAGCCGTGGGCACAAAAGCTGATTTGCTGTTTGGCACGCACGGCCAATTCACACCCGCAGGCGCCATTCGTTTTGCCAAACATATTGAACCCTATGATCCACTATGGTTTGAAGAACCTACACCTGCTGAACGGCCAGAAGAAATGGCCTTGGTGGCGCGTGGCACGTCAATTCCTATTGCGACGGGTGAACGCTTGACCACAAAATATGAATTTGCCCGCGTGTTGGAATGCCGGGCGGCCGCAATTTTGCAAATGGCCTTGGGGCGCGTTGGCGGCATTATGGAATCGAAAAAAATTGCAGCAATGGCAGAACCTTTTTATGCGCAAATTGCGCCGCATCTTTATGCGGGGCCGATTGAAGCGGCGGCCAACATTCAATTTGCCACGTCGATTCCCAATTTCTTGATTTTGGAATCGATTGAAGATTTCTCTGGCATATTTGCCAAGCTTTTGAAAAAGCCCATCCGTTGGGAGGGGGGATACGTGATCCCTTCAACCGAGCCGGGCTTGGGCGTTGAACTTAACGAAGAGGTGGCTTTGTCGCTGCCCTATACCGGCGACAAGCTGCATCTTGAAACAACGAATGTGCCGATACGATGAAATACGGATATATTGGTCTTGGACATTTGGGCGGCCATTTGGCCATGTGCCTTGTTCGCGGCGGCTTTGATCTTGTTGTTTATGATTTGAACCCAAGCTTGGCAGATCGGCATGTAGCCGCAGGGGCAAAACGCGCCGACACTATTGCGGAATTGGCGGGGCAGGTTGATCATATCATCACATGCCTGCCTTCGCCTGCCGTTTCAGAAAAGGTGCTGGCACAAATGTTGCCGCATCTCAAGCGAGGTGCCAGCTGGATTGAAAATTCCACTTTGGGCCGTGATGATGTTTTGCGTTTGGCTGAAATTGCAAAAGGCCACGGCGTTGACATGCTGGAAGCACCGGTGACGGGCGGCGTGCATTTAGCAGCGCGGGGTGAAGTGACAGTTCTGGTGGGTGGCGAACAGGAGCAGTTCGAACACCATAAATCTGCGCTTGAAAAAATTGGCAACCGCATTTTCTTCATGGGGCCATTGGGTTCGGCTTCCATCATCAAAGTGATCACCAATATGTTGGCCTTCATTCATTTGGTGGCTGATGCAGAAGCCTTGATGTTGGCAAAACGCGGCGGGTTGGATCTGGGCCAAAGCTGGCGGGCGATACAAGCTTCCAGCGGCAACAGCTTTGTTCATGAAACTGAAGGCCAACTGATTCTCAATGGTTCGTATGACATCGACTTCACGATGGACTTGGCGTTGAAAGATTTGGGATTTGCCAAAAAATTCGGCGAAGATTTTGGCGTTCCCTTGGATTTAGCCCAAAAAACCCTTGAAACCTTTGTGAAGGGCAAGGCCGCCTACGGTGGTGCAGCCCAATCAACACAGATTGCTAAGCTATTGGAAGACCAATTGAAAACAGATTTGCGCGCCGATGGGTTTCCCGCTAAACTGGTTTAAATCCCTAATTTGAACAAAGTCTGCTGTTTAAGTTCATCCTACGTTCAGGTTCGTTCTTCTAGAACCAAATCCAAGTTAGACAGATCAAAACCCAAGGAGACGAAAATGAATAAAACTTTCAAAGCAACTCTTGCAATCGCACTTGCCGCCGCAACATTTATTGGCACTGCTGATGCAAGTTTTGCGCGCACAAAATCATCCTATTGCCGTTCATATGCTCGCAATGTGGCCCGCCATGTTGGCACAGATCATGTCGTGGGTGGTTTGGCCTTGGGTGCTGCAACGGGCGGCTTGTTTGGCGCAATCACCGGCGGTGGCGCTGGCAGCAATATTGCAACTGGTTTGGCCATTGGCGGCCTTGCTGGCGGTGTTGGCGGTGCAGTTTCTGGCTCACAAGCCCAGCGCCATGCTTATTATGAAGCCTATCAAGATTGCATGGGCAACTATTGATTAACCCAAAGTTAAACTGAATTCGTTTGAATGCCTTCAGCGCGAAATTTGCTTTCGCGCTGAAAGGTTTTTGTGGAACTGTTATCAAACATTGCGACTTATATTTTCTTCCCCGTGGGATATCTTCTGCACCCGGGAACGCAATATTATTGGGCCACTTATGTTGGCGCAGGCATTACTGCAATTTTGATTTATGCGCTGTTCAAGCGCAAAGCTTTGCTTTCGATCACTGCCGCTAAAAATCTGGTTTTTCCAAAACGCCTATTTGGCCATGCCTCTACGCAACTTGATTTAAAACTATTTTTCATAGGTATTTATTATTTGCTGTTGCAAGTGCTGTTGGTGGGGGGCACCACTTTTTTCTCCGTACACGGAACAGTTTTGGCCTTAACGAATATTTTTGGCAATCCGCCGCCAGCCATTGGCCCCAGCTGGATCATCACCGCTTTCACCATGTTTTTGGTTTTTATGGCGGTTGAGTTTGGCTATTGGTTTTCACATTTGTTGATGCATAAAATTCCGGCATTGTGGGAATTTCACAAAGTGCATCATTCTGCTGAAGTGTTAACCCCGCTCACCGAATGGCGCCAACACCCGCTGGAATTGGTGCTGTTTCCAATTTTGATGGGCGGTGCTTCATGCTTGGTGCAAGGCCCGATGGTTTGGTATTTTGGTGCCCAATCACAAGTGGTTGACCCGCTGCCGGCCAATTATATTTCAATGGCCTTTTGGTATACCATTTTGCATCTGCGTCATTCTGAACTTCCATTTTATGCCACGGGCGTTTTGGGCAAAATCATTCAAGCGCCAGCACATCATCAGGTGCATCATTCCACCAATCCGGCGCATTTTGACAAGAACTTGGGCTATTGCTTATCGGTTTGGGATTGGGCTTTTGGAACTTTATATGTGCCCAAAAAAGGTGAGAAATTCAGTTTCGGCCTTGGCCACGAAGATGACGCCCTGGAAACAGCCATTGGCAGTATGCTTGCACCCATCACGAGGGCAGGGGCGTTGATTTTCAAAAGCCTCAAGATGAAGCAAGAAAATCTTAAAAAGGAAAATAATGCTTGACAGCGAACGGTCAAACAGCTAAAGCACGAATAATCCCAAATTGGGTTTTCACCCACGGCCCTGAGTAAAGGCAATCTTCACCGCGAAGATGGCAAACACGCCAGCAAAGGTGAAATCTATTCCACGCAACACGCGTTTTCGGCTTTTCAGCCAATCGACCAATTTTTCAGCGCCCAAAATCAGCAATATGGCCAGCGGTGTGTTCAAGGCCACAAAATACAACCCCAGAAACAACAGTTTGGCACGGGCATCAGGATCTGTTGCTGAAATAAACTGCGGCAAGAAGGTGATGAAAAACAAAACCACCTTAGGGTTAGTAAGGTTGACGCTGAGGCCCATCAAAAAACTGTTGAGCGTGCTGACAGATTTGGCACCCGTTGTTGCAACATTGAGCGATGACCCATTTCGAACCGCATCCAGCGCCAACCACAACAGATAAACCGCGCCAAATATTTTCAACATCAAAAAACCGGTGTGGGAGGCGGCAATCAATGCCGAAACGCCAAAAGCCGCCAAAAGTGTGTGCACAACGCAACCCAGATTCGTGCCCACCAATGTGGCCAAACCGGCATTGCGGCCCGCCGTGATTGTGCGCGAAAGCCACAGGCTCATATCAGGCCCCGGCGTTAAGAACAGCAAAAGCGAAGCGCCCGTGTATGCCAAAAACGTGGGCAGATCGGGAATAAAGGTCATGGCCGAAAGGTTCATTTTTGCCCACCAAAAAAATAATTATACTTCACCTTGCATTCCCCAAAAACTCTGGCTATTCACGCCAGCAGTTGCGGGATTAGCTCAGTTGGTAGAGCGCTTCGTTTACACCGAAGATGTCGGCAGTTCGAGTCTGTCATCCCGCACCAGCCTCAAATTATTATTGAATCGGCTCCAAGTTGATAGGCTCTAGTGGCTTACCTTCGATCATGGCTTCAAACGCGCGTAGACGTTTGTAGATTGAAAGCATCCGCACAATGGTTGGCCATGAATTGATCAGATATTGGAATGAACCGCGCACTTGGTCCATGGCATTGGTTATCTGCTGCAACAATCCCAAGGTTATCGCTGCTGCAACCATAGTTGGCACTAGTATGAAATACGCAAAAATATTGTCGGTTTGCAGGTAAAGAAAACGTCCGATATTGAAATAAACATAATGAAAATAAAGCCGGAAATAATTGGTGCGTACGCCTGAAAAAAGTTCAGCCAAAGTCATCGGTTGGGCGCGGGTGGGATCGTTTTCGCCAATCACCAGTTCTTTGCGATAGGCAGCTTCAACGCGTTGGTTGCGAAATTCAAGCCCAGGAAGTTTGATGCCGATCAACGCAATCAAACTGGTTCCAAAAACTGCCCACAAGATGGCGGTCAAAACCAAGGGATAGGGAATTGTGCCGAACACCGGAATTTGTGTGATATATTTAGAATAGCCCAAGAGAATTGGAAAAAACGCAATCAACGTCATCACCGATTCGATAAGGCTTCCACCAAGATCTTCCAATGTTGTTGAAAAGCGCATTGTGTCATCTTGAATACGTTGTGACGCGCCTTCCACAGTGCGCAATGTTGCCCAATGTGAAACATAAAAATCATTCATGGCGTTGCGCCAGCGAAACACATAGTGGCTGATGAAAAACGACATGAACGCCCTGATCACCACATAGACCAGAGCTATTCCTAAAAATTGGCCGATGCCCACATAAAATTCAGACGCAGTAACAGGGCGGGTTTTGCCCAAAGCCGCCTGAACCAAATCATAAAATGGGCCATACCAATTGTTGATCGCAACGCCCACTTGGACGCTGTAATAGGTTAAAAACACAATGAGGGCAGTGCCTAGCACCGACCACGCAAACCAGCGCGTAGGCGATAACCGCCACCACACCGCTGCAAATATTCCAACCATAATTGCGTAATAAAGATAGAACCACAAAAATGGCGCAGACCAGAAAACTTGAACGCCAATAATGGGCGGCGTTCCATCAGGCGGATTGGGCAAGCCGATGTGGCTGCCAAAATCTCGCATAAAGAAAAACCAGAATAAAACCGCAAAAATTGTCCACACCGCCGCCGATATAAAAAACAGTTTTGGCTTTGGGAAAAATGAAACGAACATTGGTGAAAGCTTCCTGATTAACTTGGATTCGAATGGCAATGATGGCTAGACTGGCAAAAATTGCAAGAGTTGTTGTATCACCATCATGTCATCTGAAATGCCGGAAGCCTTAAAAACCGCAATTGCGCATTGGTTGGCACAAAACCCACAAACTGATCGGCGCGAAGCTTCAGCCAAACTGAGCAAGGCTTATGCGGCGGGGCAAAGTTCAGGCGTGGTGGATTTAGGGGCTTATTTAACCGTGCGCATGCCAGCAACCTATGCGGCGATTACCAAAGTTTTAGAGAACGTGGCCACAGTTTTGGGCGCGTTTCAACCCACATCATTTCTCGATATGGGGGCAGGGCCGGGGACGGCGAGTTTTGCCGCGGCAGAAACTTGGCCAAGTTTGCAGCGCTTTGATGTGATTGAGCAAGACCACCGTTTTGCTGCGCTGGCGCAAAGCCTTTGCGCAGAAGTTTTGCCGCAAGCCAAAATTAGCAAAGCCCGCATGCAAGATGTGAACGGCAGCGCTGATGTGGTTGTGGCCGGATATGTTTTTGCTGAAATGGGTTTGCCTGAAGTTGTGCAATCCACGCTGTGGCTTTGGCAAAATTCTGCCCACACGTTGGTAATCATCGAACCCGGAACGCCGCAAGGTTTCGCCCGCGTAAGGGCTGCACGCGAGGCATTGTTAAAAGCGGGCGCCCATGTGCTTGGGCCATGTACGCATGCCAACGCATGCCCCATGGCCAAGGGCGATTGGTGCCACTTCAAAACCCGTTTGGCCAGAACGCGCGAACACCTTCATGCCAAGGGTGCAAACGTTCCCTTTGAAGATGAAGCCTTCAGCTGGATTGCGGTTTCCCGCTATGCCGCGGGTTTGCCAGCCGCACGCGTTATCAACCCGCCTGTTGTTTCAAAAATTGGCGTGGCGCTGAAACTTTGTGATGCGCATGGCATATCCCAGCCAATGATTGCATCGCGAGATAAGCCCGCATACAAGAAGGCGAAAAAATTAGCGTGGGGCGACGCCCTGATGGAAGGCCCAAATGCTCAACCTCGATAGTTTAAAGGCCCAAGGCCAACATTTGATCGACATTGTGATCAGCTGGCTGACCAGCCCACAGTTTTATGCGCAGGTGATTGCGATTATTGTGGCCTTCATCATTGGGCGCATTGCCGCCAAACAAGTTTTGGCGCGCGTGCCCTTGTTCGTGGCCGAGCCAACCGAAGGCCGGTTGTTGCGCTATCAAAAATTGCTGTTTTCATTGCGAGATTTAGTCAGGCCCGCGTTGATTGTTTTGGCCATGGCGATTGCTGCGGGCATTTGCGACTCCGCTGTTGGCTCTTCCTGGTTGGTGCGCTTGGCCAGCACGGCGGCCACCATTTCGCTTCTTGCATCGGTGATCAAACGCTTCATCGCCAACCCCATTGCCAATGCGGCAGCGCGTTGGATTGGCTTGCCTTTGGCCGCGATTTATATGTTCGGGTTTATGCCACAATTGATTGATTGGCTGGACAACACGGCCCTTCAAGCTGGCAACATTCGCATATCGGCATTGTCCATCATCAAGGCCTGTGGCTTTGGTTCGGTGTTCTTTTTCATTGGTCGCCTGTCTTCAAACGCCGGACAAAAAGTTATCCGCGATCAACAAACAGTTGATATTCAAACGCGTGAATTGGCGGCCAAGGCTTTAGAGGTTTTGGTGTTCTGTATTGTTGGTTTGTTGCTGTTCAATGTGTTGGGGCTCGATCTTTCAACGCTTGCGGTTTTGGGCGGTGCTTTGGGCGTGGGGCTTGGCTTTGGCCTGCAGCAAATTGCATCAAATTTCATTTCCGGCATTATTATTTTGCTCGAAAGATCTTTCAAAGTGGGTGACTATATTGAGCTTGAAGACGGCCGCGTGGGCACGCTGCAAAAAATCAATATGCGCTCGTCGATTTTGTCGACATGGGACGGCAAAGACATCATGGTGCCGAATGAGCGTTTTATCACCACACGCTTTATCAATTGGACACATGCAGACCCGCGCCAACCTTATGAGGTGCCCTTTGTGGTTTCTTATGAAACCGACCTTCACAAAATTCCGCCATTGATTGAAAAAGCCGTTAGCAGCCATAAATCAGTGTTGAATGAACCAGAGCCTGTTTCCTGTGAACTGAAAAAATTCGGAGATTTTGGCGCGCATTTTTCTGTGAAGTTCTGGGTCAATGGCATTGATGATGGGCCCAATAATTTTACATCAGATGTTCATTTTCTGGTCTGGGATGCGCTGCAAAAAGGCAAGATCAAGCTTGCAACACCGCATCATCAAGTGGCCATTCTGGGCGCTGAAAATTTAATTTTGGGCAAATCAAAATGAGAAAGTTAATTTCATCAGGTTCCACATTTGAAGCAGCAATCGGCTATTCACGCGCGGTTGTTGATGGGGAATGGATGTTCGTTTCGGGCACTACTGGTTTTGATTATGCCACCATGAAAATTTCAGATGACGTGGCAGAACAAGCTGATCAGACATTTCGCAACATTGAAGTTGCTATGAAACAGGGCGGGTTTGAACTGGCTGATAGTGTGCGCGTGCATTATCTTTTGCCAAACGCGGCAGATTTCGAAAAATGTTGGCCCGTGTTGCAAAAATATTTGGGCGATATTCGCCCCGCCGCCACGATGTTTGTGGCAGGGCTGGCAGACCCGCGCATGAAAATTGAAATTGAAGTGACAGCAAAGAAGCGCACATGAAGCCAGCGCACGTTGCACTAGCTGTACTCATCGCGGCAGTTTGGGGTTTTAATTTCATTGCTATCAAATTGGGTGTTGCAGCCGTGCCGCCATTTTTCTTCACCGCCGCGCGCTTCGCGTTGGCAGCATTTCCAGCAATTCTATTTGTGCCACGTCCCACAGAATCCTGGCGTTGGGTCGCAGCCTTCGGATTGGTGTTGGGTGTTGGGCAATTTGGATTTCTGTTTCTTGCCGTGCGCCTTGGTTTGCCAGCCGGGCTCACATCTGTCGTTGTGCAACTGCAAGCTCCTTTCACCATGCTTTTTGCTTGGTTTGTTCTTGCCGAACTTCCGCAAACGCGCCAGCTGTGGGGCGCTGCTATCGCTTTTATCGGCATGGGTGTTATTGCAGTTCCACGCTGGGCCGGATCAGATGCATTGCCGCTTCTACTGTCGATCATTGCAGCAGCGGGATGGGCTGCGGCTAATATCATCACCAAAAAAGCCAAGCCCCAAAACACCTTATCATTCGTTATTTGGTCTTGCTTGTGGGTTCCGATTCCGATGTTGCTTTTGTCTTGGATATTCGAAGACCACGCGCAAATCATTCACGCAATAATGTTGCCGACACCGCAAGTCGTCGTCTCGCTGATTTACATTGCGTTTCTTTCAACTGTTTTTGGATATGGCGCATGGAATTATTTGATCAGGCTTTATCCAGCCTCAACCGTGGCACCATTTTCTTTGCTTGTGCCTTTGTTTGGCGTCGCTGGTGGGGTTTTGGCTTTTGGCGAAAGATTTGATTCTTATGAAATCACCGGCGGCGCATTGATCATTGCCGGGTTGATTTTCAGCAACTTTGGGCCGCAAAGAATTGACATAAAGAAAAAGGCGGATCCCGAAGGATCCGCCACTTAATTGGGTTTCTCAATTGTACTGGCGCTTCTTAAGGTCACCAGATCGGCGGCAATGAATGCCTGCTCAATTCCTCCCTAGACCTGGGGCAATTCGGCCCTGCGGTCTGATGACACAATCTAGTCACAATTGTACCCCGATGCCAAGCGAAATATTTCGTGTTCTTGCCAAGTTCTTGCCAAGCCACGTTAAAGCCTTAAAAGAGCGACACAAAACCACAAAGGATTCTCGATGCGTCTTTCGCAATATTTTATGCCAATTCTCCGTGATGACCCTAAAGAAGCGGAAATTGCTTCGCATCGGTTGATGCTTCGTGCTGGCATGGTGCGCCAAGAGGCGGCGGGCAGCTATTCCTGGTTGCCCATGGGCTTTCGGGTTTTAAAGAAAATTGAACAGATTGTGCGCGAAGAGCAGAACAGGGCAGGGGCCCTGGAAGTGTTGATGCCCACGCTTCAATCGGCTGACCTGTGGCGCAAATCTGGCCGCTATGATGCTTACGGCAAAGAAATGTTGCGCATCAAAGACAGGCAAGACCGTGATTTAATTTACGGGCCAACCAACGAGGAAATGATTACCGATATTTTTCGTTCAGGTGTGCAGTCTTATAAAGATGTGCCGCGCAACCTGTATCATATTCAATGGAAGTTCCGCGATGAAGTGCGCCCACGTTTTGGCGTGATGCGTGGCCGCGAATTTTTGATGAAGGATGCTTATTCCTTCGATATCAGCGTTGAAGCGGGCAAACATTCTTACAACAAAATGTTTGTGAGCTATTTGAAAACCTTTGCCCGCATGGGCATTAAAGCTGTGCCCATGCGCGCAGACACAGGGCCAATTGGTGGCGATGCCAGCCACGAATTTTTGGTGTTGGCTGACACAGGCGAAAGCGGCGTGTTTTTCGACGGCGCTTTGCATGATTTGGATTGGTCAACAATCGACATTGATTATGACAATGTGGAAGCTGTAGCGAACCTGGTGGCCGATTATACATCACGCTATGCGGCCACAGATGAAAAACATGATCAAGCCGAATTTGAAAAACGTGTACCAGAAGCCAAGCGCCTTTCAGGCCGCGGCATTGAAGTGGGCCACATCTTTTTCTTTGGTGATAAATATTCCCTGCCCATGGGCTGCGAAGTGCAGGGGCCCGATGGCAAGAAGGTTACACTGCAATCAGGTTCCTATGGCATTGGCGTTTCACGGCTTGTGGGCGGCATTATTGAAGCCAGCCACGATAAAGATGGAATCATTTGGCCAGAAGCCGTTGCACCGTTTAAAGTTGGTTTGATCAACATCAAATCCGGCGATGCTGATGCTGATGCGGCGGCGACAAAAATCTATACGGATTTACAGGCCAAGGGCATTGAGGTTTTGTATGATGACAGAAACCAACCCGGTGGCGCAAAGTTTGCTGCGATGGATTTGATTGGCTTGCCGTGGCAGGTGATCATTGGCCCGCGTGGCTTGAAAGAAGGCATTGCCGAAGTGAAAAACCGCAGAACAGGGGCGCGTGAAAACGTGGCGCTCGACCAAATTACGGCGAGGTTCTCAAACTGAGCTCTCTTCCCGCCACAAGGCCTTTTGCCGCGTTTGAGTGGCTGCTGGCTTTGCGTTATTTGCGCGCAAGGCGAAAGGAAGGGTTTATTTCCGTCATCTCATTTTTCTCATTTCTGGGAATTATGTTGGGGGTTGCCACGTTGATCGTGGTGATGTCTGTGTTCAATGGCTTTCACCAAGAATTGCTGAGCAAAATTTTGGGCTTCTCGGGCCATGCAGCAGTGTTCCGCAACGATCAAAACCCCATTCAAGATTATAAAGCCTTGGGCGAACGATTGAGCAAGGTGGATGGCGTAACCCGCGTTATCGCTTTGGTTGAGGGCCAGGCCATGGTGTCTTCCAACCGCAACGCCACGGGCGCTTTGGTGCGCGGGGTTAGCGAAGGAGATTTGTTGAAACTGACTGACGTGAACAACAAGGATTTGCACACCGGCATTGTGGTTCCCGGTACGTTGGACGAAAAGGCTTCACTGGTTGGCTTTGCCAAGGCGGGCGGCGTTGCCATTGGTGAAGGCATGGCACGCAAACACCAAGTGGGCATTGGAAATTCCATCACCTTGATTGCACCCAATGGGCCAGACACACCCATCGGCAACACGCCGCGCCTGCGCGATTATCCCATTGTTGCCATCTTCAAAATGGGCATGTCTGATTATGATGACAGCGTGGTTTATCTGCCCATCGAAGAGGCCAAGGATTTTCTGTCAACAGACAATGGCGCCACAAGTTTTGAAGTGATGGTTGAGGACCCAGACGCCGTGGGCAGCCAAGTAGCGGCACTTCTGAATGCGGCGGGGCCAGACTTAACAGTGAAGACGTGGCAAACCCGCAACGTGGCTTTTTTCAATGCGCTAGCAGTTGAACGCAATGTGGTGATTTTGGTTGTGGCCTTGGTGGTGTTGGTTGCGGCTTTGAATATTATTTCAGGCCTGTTCATGCTGGTGAAAGATAAAAGCAGCAACATTGCAATTTTGCGCACCATGGGGGCAACCAAAGGCTCTATCATGCGCGTGTTTTTCATAACCGGTGCGGCCATCGGAACGCTTGGTACCTTGGCTGGGCTTTTGATTGGCCTGTTGATTTGTGCCAATGCCGATAACATTCGCAATGTCATCCGCTGGTTTTCTGGCGTTGATCCCTTCAACCCCGAATTTTATTATCTGGCACAGCTTCCGGCCAAGGTTGATTATCACCAAACCTTTTGGATTGTGATTTTTGCTTTGGTGATTTCATTTCTGGCAACGATTTATCCAAGTTGGAAGGCCGCACGCCTCGACCCCGTTGAGGCCTTGCGATACGAATGATTTTAAAACCAGCATTGGAACTTCAAAACATTGCGCGTGTTTATGGCACCGGCGAAACTGCGCTTGAAATTTTTCGTAATCTGTCTCTGACAATTTTGCCCGGCGAAATTGTGGGGTTGATCGGCCAATCAGGCGCTGGCAAATCGTCGCTTCTGCATATTGCTGGCTTATTGGAAAAACCAACAGCGGGTGAGGTTATCATTGCAGGCCAAGACTGCACCCACATGGATGATGAAACACGAACGGCGGTTCGGCGTTTTGGCATTGGTTTTGTTTACCAGTTCCATCATTTGTTGCCGGAATTTTCGGCCTTGGAAAATGTAGTCATCCCCCAACTGATCGCGGGTGCCACCAAGGCCGATGCCATCAAGCGCGGCAAAGAATTATTGACTCGTTTAAAATTGGGGCACCGGATTGAGCATCGGCCAGCCGAACTTTCAGGCGGTGAACAACAACGTGTTGCCATTGCGCGTGCCATTGCCAACAAGCCGCTTTTGCTGCTGGCGGATGAGCCGACGGGAAATCTTGATCCGCCGACCGCTGAAATGGTGCACCATGAATTCACACGCCTGATCAACGAAGAAGGCCTTGGCGCGTTAATTGCCACGCATAACATTGAGTTTGCCAAAAAGATGAGCCGCGTGATGAGTTTGCAAAATGGCGCTTTGGTGGAAGGTTAGCCTTGCCTTAGCGACGATGGCGCTGAACGTGCATGCTGTAGTGCCAACGCCAGATGCACTGGCCACCAGCATTTGTGTGGCCGCTGATTCTGAAGCTAAAGCCAATGGGATAGACAATGCGTTTTTTGCCCGCCTTTTATGGCGTGAAAGCTTGTTTGACCCCAATGTTGTATCCAACAAAGGCGCACAAGGCATTGCGCAATTTATGCCCGACACGGCGGCAAGGCGCGGATTGGTTGATCCGTTTGAACCATTAAGTGCGGTTAAAGCCTCTGCCGCCTATTTGGCTGATCTTAAAAAACATTTTGGAAACATTGGTTTAGCGGCGGCAGCGTATAATGCAGGTGAAGCGCGCGTGCAGCGCTGGCTTGATGGCACAAGTGAATTGCCCGATGAAACCCGCGATTATGTGAGTTTTATAACAGGCCAAAGTGCTGAAAATTGGAAAAGCCCAACGGCGGATTTTCCGATTCCCGCCATTGGCAGCGGCGCTGATTTTGCAACCAATTGTCTGGCACTGGCATTACGCAGGGGCGAACTTTCAGGCGTCTACATCGCATCAGCCCCGCACCAACCCTGGGGCGCGTTGTTGGCGGTGAATTTCAGTGAGGCAAAAGCCGTGGGGCAATATAAGCGTTTGAAACTGCGCTTTCCGCAAGTGATTGCGCAACTCAACCCGATGATTTTGCGAAAGCGCAACCTTTCGCGCGGCCGCAATTCATCGACGTATGTGATGCTGGGTGCCACCACGCAAACTGCTGCCGCTTCACTGTGCCAAAAACTTGTGGCGGCGGGCGCGCCATGTATCGTGCGGAAAAATTAAATTTGCTGGTTTTTAAGCTGGCGTGATTGCGCTAATCTAACACCATGGCCCAACCCACATTTATCCATTTGCGCGTGCATTCAGCGTTCTCTCTTTCAGAGGGCGCGTTGCAAATCAAAAAATTGGCCAGATTGTGCAAAGATGCCAAAATGCCAGCCCTAGCGATAACCGACACGAACAACCTGTTCGGCGCTTTGGAATTTTCTGATGTTCTTTCAGACAAGGGCATTCAGCCGATCATCGGACTTTCCATCAAAGTTGATCTTTCACAACCTGATCAAACCGCAAATAAGTTTCAACAACCGACAGGTTTAAAGCGATTTGCCTCTGTTGCTTTGTTGGCCCAAAATGAACAGGGCTATTTGAACCTGATGAAGCTTTCGTCGACTGCTTTTTTGGATGTTGCCGACAATGCGGAAGCACATGTAAATTTGGCCAAGTTGGAAAGCTGTTCGGAAGGTTTGATCTGCCTTTCTGGCGGTCCCGGCGGGCCTATTAATGAAGCACTGGTTTTGGGCCAAAGGCCGGCTGCTGAAAATTTAACATTGCGCTTGAAGGCATTGTTCGGAGATCGCTTTTATATTGAACTTCAACGCCACGAAATGTCGGTGGAAAAAGCCGCCGAAGCGGGCTTGATTGAACTGGCCTATGCGCATGACATTCCGCTGGTGGCCACCAACCAGTGCTATTTCGCAACGCCTGATGACTATGTGGCACATGATGCGTTAATTTGCATTGCTGAAGGCGAAGTTATTTCCGCGCAAGACAGAAGGCGCTTAACACCTGAACATTATTTCAAGAACCAACAAGAAATGGCAGCTCTTTTTGCCGATATTCCTGAAGCAATTGAGAACACCGTGGAAATTGCCAAGCGCTGTTCCTATTGGGTGAAGGGCCGCAAGCCCATTCTCCCGCGCTTTGCTGAAGGCGATGAAGCGGAAGTTTTACGCCAAGAAGCGCGGTTGGGTTTAGAAAACCGCTTGAAAGCCACTGGCTTTGCGCCGGGCTTTGTCCAAGAGGATTATGAAAAACGCCTCGAGTTTGAGTTGGGCGTGATCATCAAAATGAACTACCCCGGCTATTTTTTGATCGTGTCTGATTTTATCAAATGGGCCAAGGCGCAATCCATTCCGGTAGGCCCCGGTCGCGGTTCGGGTGCAGGCTCGCTTGTGGCCTATGCGTTGACCATAACGGATTTAGACCCTCTGCGCTTTGGCTTGTTGTTTGAGCGTTTTCTCAATCCTGATCGAGTGTCGATGCCCGACTTTGATATCGATTTTTGCCAAGACAGACGCGATGAAGTGATCACTTATGTGCAAGGCCGTTTTGGCCAAGACCGCGTGGCCCAGATTATTACGTTCGGCAAGCTACAATCACGCATGGTGACGCGCGATGTGGGGCGCGTTTTGCAAATGCCTTATGGCCATGTGGATCGCCTGTCGAAAATGATTCAAGTGAACGCCACAAATCCCATTTCATTGCAGCAAGCCATTGATTTGGAACCGCGCCTGCAAGAAGAACGAGACCGCGACCCTAACGTAAAGCAATTGTTTGATATAGCGCTTCGCTTGGAAGGGCTTTATCGCAACGCTTCAACCCACGCCGCGGGCATTGTGATTGGTGATAGGCCGTTGCAAGAACTTGTGGCGCTGTATCGAGACCCCGGTTCTGCTTTGCCCGCCACACAATTTAATATGAAATATGTTGAAAAAGCCGGCTTGGTGAAGTTCGATTTTTTGGGCCTTAAAACTTTAACTGTCATCGACAAGGCACAAAAACTTATTCGCGTGCGCGCGCCAGATTTTGATGCAAGTAAAATTCCACTGGATGATGTGCGCACCTTTGAAATGTTGGCGCAGGGCGAAACTGTTGGTGTGTTCCAGCTTGAAAGTGCTGGCATGCGTGACGCTGTGCGCAACATGCATGCAGACAGGCTTGAAGATTTGATCGCCCTCGTGGCGCTCTATCGGCCCGGTCCCATGGCCAATATTCCAACCTATTGCGCACGCAAAACCGGCAAGGAACCTGTTGAATATCTGCACCCGATTTTAGAACCAATCCTGAAAGAAACCTTTGGTGTGATCACCTATCAAGAACAGGTGCAACAAACCGCCAAAGACATGGCTGGCTATACTTTGGCCGAGGCTGATTTGTTGCGCCGCGCCATGGGTAAAAAAATCAAATCTGAAATGGACGCGCAACGCGCCCGCTTCATGCAGGGTGCCTTGGAGCGTGGCATTGATGTTGAAATTGCAAAAGAAGCATTTGATGCTTGTGCCAAATTTGCTGAATATGGTTTCAACAAATCACATTCAGCGCCTTATGCCTATATCAGCTATCAAACAGCATATTTGAAAGCCAATTACCCAGCGGAATTTATGGCTGCGTCCATGACATTAGACATGGGCAACACCGATAAATTAAGTCAATTTCGGCGTGAAGCCCAAAGGCTTGGCGTGAAAGTTATGCCGCCCAGTGTGAATGCTGGCGAGGTTGATTTCGCGGTGAAAGATGGGACCATTCTTTATTCGATGGCTGCGCTGAAAAACGCTGGTGCGGGAGCCATCCAACAAATTGTAACAGCGCGCCAAGCAGGCGGGCCTTTCAAATCTCTGGCTGATTTTTCCAAGCGCGTGGACGCCAAGGCGTTAAATCGCAGGGCATTGGAAAGCTTGGCCAAGGCTGGCGCTTTTGATGCGCTAAACCCCAACCGCGCCCAAGTTTTGCAAGGCATTGATTCCATCATCGGCGTGGCCAACCGCACGGCAAACGAAGCGGCGGCGGGCCAAAATGATATGTTTGGAAGCTTGGGCAGCGCCGTTGAAGATATTGTTCTGCCGCGGCTTGATGCGTGGCTGCCCATGGAAAAATTGGGCCATGAGTTTGATGCGGTGGGCTTTTATCTTTCAGGCCATCCACTTGATGAATATCAAAAGCCACTGGCGCGTTTGGGTGTTGAAACCTGGACAAGCTTTCAAGAAAAAATACTCAACAAAGGTGCCACGGCAGCAAAGCTTGCGGGCACAATTACATACAGACAAGAGCGCCGTTCCAAATCTGGCAACAAGTTTGCGTTCGTTGGGTTTTCAGATCCGACGGGCCAATTTGAAACCATTGTGTTTGCAGATACACTGAATGTTGTTCGTGATATGCTGGAGCCCGGCAAAGCCGTGATTGCTCGAGTGGAAGCTGATGTTGAAGGCGAAGATATTAAACTTCGCCTTCAGGGGTTGGAATTGCTCGACAAGGCAGCAGCCTCAATCGTTCAAGGCATACAGATTTTTGTACGTGACGGTGCGCCCATTGAATCAATCGCTAAGCGTTTGGCGTCGGGTGGAAAAGCGCCAGCGCGGTTAACGCTGATTTTGGAAGGCGGGCGCGAAGTTGAAATTGAACTTGGTTCGAAATTCGCTATCACACCGCAAGTGAAGGGTGCGATAAAAGCCATCCACGGCGTTGTGGAAGTGCTTGATTTATAGCGCGTGTGGGCTTGAAATGTGTGGCAACTGTGCTTTGTCGATTTGTTTTACAAATTCAATTGCGATGCCTTGCTCAATATAGCGCACAACTCGCCCACGCATTTTGCCGAGCATGAGCGATGTGCCCACACTGGGCATCACTTCAGTTTTAACAGCTGCACCTGAAACAGAAATATCCAGAACTTCGCATTCATATACGCGACCATCCAGCAATGAAATTTGCGATACTTTTTCTTCAGGCTCAAAACGCGCATGGCGGCGATTATCTTCAGCACCACTGCCACGGTTTTTCAACCAATCAAGGCGTTGGTGCATACGCTCAAGTCTTGCACCTTTCAGTGTGAAGTGAATTGCAAAGCCACCTTCAACGGCGTTTCCGCTGATGGCTTCAATACGACCAATCTCTTCAAGATAGGCCACGATTGCTTGGCCCGCCGGAGGCACTCTAATCGACGCAAAAGTTGCACCTTCAAGCGTAATGTCGCTGACCTGGCACGGATGTTCAGTCATATCAGGCAACATAAAGCGGCCGAAAATCACACCAAGCGCGTTGCTTGGCATTACATCTGTGCGTGCTGATTGGGCGATGGCTACCACGAAGAATCCTTTAAATCAGATCAGATTAAAACGGATGCTGCGTAAAGACGGAGTTAAGAAATTAAATTTATCGCTTCGGCCGAGATAATCCGCCTTGAATCACGCGCAGCGGCGTTGCTTTTCGACCAACTTTTTCCATCAAACTGTCGCCATTTTCATGCTCTGTCCAAATGACGCGGGCAGAAACCAATTCACGCCGCAACAGCAAAGTGCGGCCAGCGCTTTCGGCATTGCCCAAAGCAAACAATCCGCCAAACAATTGCACTTTTCCGTTGGTCTTGTCGCGCACAGGCAAACCAATCAATTCAGCAGGCATGACCATACCCGAGGTTGAAATTAACCGCATTCGCACAAGACAAGGTTGAAGCCGCAATTTTGAAACATCGAATGTTTTCGAAATTACGTCGCGTTCAAAACTATCAAATCCGCCCAAGGCATCTTTGCCTGTTAGCGGTTGTTGCAAAAGGTCGCAAACAACGGTTCCCGCCAGACGGAAATTCCAACTGCCTTCGGCAGATTGTTCAATGATCGCCAAATTTGGCATTATGGATACCATTTTAGCCAATTGGAACTCACTGCGATCGGGGCAAGCGCGTTCGGCGCGCAATGATTCCCAATAACGGAACAATTGGCGGCTTCCTGCGTGAAGGATATGCGATCCCGCGTCTGGGCTTTCGTTGTGGTCGTTAACCTTCATGGCATATCCTTCTGCGAGACGGGTCGTGCCTGTCCCATTCTTGAACCTATGCCGTGTTAGTTGCAGATGCTGTGCCAGTTTTCTGGCGAAAACCAGCAATCCAAAACCCCAACCAGAGGATGCGTAGCTCTATCACTCACAACATGCATGGCGTTTTCCGAGGGGTTGGTGTAACATGAAGCCGCATGTTCAAGGAGGTTCGTCATGTCCGTCTCCCACATCTTAAAACACAAGGGCGGTGATATTGTAACCGCAACGCAAAGTGACAGCGTTAAATCAATCGCCGAAACTTTGGCAAAAAAGCGCATTGGTGCTGTGATTATTACCGATGCCAATGGCAAAATTGCAGGCATTGTGAGCGAACGCGACGTGGTGCGCTGTTTGGCGGAAAAAGGGGCAGAAGCGTTAATGCTGACAGCTTCGGCGATTATGACCAAAAACGTGAAGACTTGTTCTATCAGTGATAGCGAAACCGAATTGATGGCGATGATGACGGAAAACCGAATTCGCCATTTGCCGGTTGTGGCGCAGGGAAACTTGGTGGGCATGATTTCAATTGGCGATGTGGTTAAGTTCCGCATCGAGGCGATTGAACGCGACGCAGCTGATATGAAAGCCTATATCGCCGGCGCGGCTTAGGGCTTTCTGCCTCAAACAAATTCTAACTTCTGCCCGTCGATCTTGCGATAAAAACATGATCGGCGGCCCGTGTGGCAGGCATTGCCTTTGCCATGGGGCTTAACGCGCACCAACAACACATCTTGATCACAATCCACACGCAGGTCTTGCACGGCAAACATTTCGCCCGATGTTTCGCCCTTTTTCCACAGCGCTTGGCGCGATCTGCTCCAGAAATGCACAATGCCTGTGCGCTGGGTTTCGGCCAATGCTTGTTTGTTCATAAAGGCAAACATTAAAACCGCATTATCGGCAACATCGCACACGATGGCGGGGATCAAACCTTGGGCATCAAACGTCAGCCGAAGCTCTAATGTTTCGTCCAATTCAGATGCGCTCATTTCTCATGCCTCTTGATCTTGCGTTTGTGGTATTCCTACCCATATCAGATTTTGAAACAAAGATGTGCTTATGATCGATGAAATCTACAACCGCCAAATTTTAAAACTGGCTGCAGATATTCCAAGGCTGGAACGCCTGGCCCAGCCAGACGCAACCGCCGTTGCACATTCAAAATTATGCGGCTCAAAGGTTACTGTTGACCTGATGATGCAAAATGGCGTGGTGAGTGATTTTGGCCATGATGTGAAAGCCTGCGCCTTGGGCCAAGCATCGTCATCGGTTATGGCGCGCCACATTGTGGGTTCAAGCGCTGTGGAATTGCGGAGCTTGAAAGACCAGATGCATAAAATGTTGAAAGAGCAGGGGCCCGTTCCGCAAGGCAAATGGGCCGAACTTGAAGCCTTGGTACCCGTGCGCGATTATAAAGCGCGCCATGCCTCAACGCTTTTAACATTTGACGCTGTTGTTGATGCGCTAAACCAAATTGAGGCAAAACATGAAGCCACCATCGGCCATTAAAGCAACCGACGCACCAAAGCGCACTGGATCACGCTATCCCGCTCCGTTCAATGAATTGTGTTTGAATCGCACCAAACATATTTTGGGCGATCAATTCGGCCTTGGCCAATTTGGTGTGAATTATGTTGTTCTGGAACCGGGTGCATGGTCAAGCCAGCGCCACTGGCACGAGAAGGAAGAAGAATTTATTTTTGTTTTGGAAGGCGAAATTACTTTATCCGATGATGCGGGCGACCACCTTTTAACGCCCGGCATGTGCGCAGGTTTTCAAGCCAACAACGGCAACGGCCACTGCTTGAAAAACCTCACAAACAAGCCTGCAAAATATCTCGAAGTGGGCAGCAGGTTGACCAATGAGAAAGCAATTTATAGCGACATCGACATGATGGTGGAAAACAGCACCGGCAAATTCGTTTATCGCAAGAAAGATGGAACGGCCTATTAAACCGGCTGTTTTTGGTTGTTGCGCAAAATGCGATAAAGGTTGGCACAACCAGCCAAACTGAGGATGAGCGGCCAGAAAGAGCTAAAGCCCAACCAAAAGAATAGGCCTGCCAACAAGCTGCCAAGGCCCGCACCCAAATCAAAGCCGTTTTCACCCCACATGTTAAACCGCAAGGTGCAACCTGATGCTTTGCCGACGTTATAAAACGGCGCCATCATGGAAGACATATAAATTGGCCCAGCCACAGCGCCCAACATGTTGGCGGCAATTGCGCTCCACGTCGCATGAAAGCCAAAAGCTTCCACAACAATTGAAATGGCCATGATGCCCATGCCAATTTGCAGTGAACGTTTGTGGTGGCCAAGGTCAATCAACTTGCCCAAGCCCAACCCCATAACTGCGCCCACAACGCCGGCAACGGCCAAGGCCCCGCCATAATTTTCAAAGCTTTCACCCAGCGTCTGAAACAGTGCCACGCGCCAAACAAAATTGACCGCGGATGCAACAACGCCATCTGAGAAAGCGGCACTAATTGCAAAAATCTTGCGCGCAGGCGAAATATCAACGTCCTTCTCGATTTCCATATCGGGCATGCCGAACAACGGAATGAGCGAAGAAAAATAAACCAGTGCCGCAACAAAGAAAGCCGCAACGGGGCCGAAAAATGAAAGTGTAAGGCCGCCTGCCAAAGGGCCAATGATGCCACACAAAGCGAATATTGCTTCGCGCGCTGAAACTTGCGCACCACGGTTTTCTTCATCGCCCAATCTGGCAACCATGGAATGAAAGCATGTCCAATAAAAAGTTGTGCCCAATGAAGCGCTGGCCAGATAAAATATAAGCCACGGGCCAAGGCCATCGACTTTTGCCAAAACCAGATAACTTGCCGCATCAAGCACAGTGCCGATCATCAACGCTTTGCGTAAACCCAACCGCATGATCATCGGCACAACGCCCAAGCGCAAAACCAGTCGAGAAAGAATAACCACGGCAATGCAAACAAAAACCAAGGGCAGGGCAACGCCAGCCTTTAATAAATAAACCCAAATGAAAACCCCGCCCAGATTATAGGCAAGGCTTTGTAAGCCCGAATGCACATAAACGCGGTTAATATCGCTATTGGCAAACATCTTCATGGATGCACCTTGGCCCCATCATCTGACAGTGTGACATAGCCCAACCAACACCCAAACAAGCCCAACATGATGGGCCAGAAAAAGCCGAAGCCGAAATAGGCCAAACCAGCGGCAAGCAAACTGCCTGTTGCCACGCCCAAATCCCAAGCCCCTTCGCCTATAATTTGAAAGCGCAACGGGCAGGCTGATTTTTGCGCCAAGTTGTAAACACGTGACATCATGACAGATCCCCACAGCGGAAGGGCAACAGCGCCAGAAGCACTGGCCAAAATTGCAATCCACGGTGTGTTAAATCCATAGGCCTTCAGGGCAACAGTTATGGCCATAACAACAATGGCAATTTGTTTGGCGCGGGCCGCGTGGCCAAGATCAATCATGCGGCCTACGCCCAAGCTCATAATTGCGCCGATAACGCCACCGAGCGCCAACACCAAACCAAACGCACTGAAACTTTGGCCCAGAACCACAAACAGCGCCACCATCCAGATATAGAAATTGGCGGCAGCACGAAGACCATCAGCAAAATAGATCCACCACACATTCTTTGCGGCCTGTGGTTCAATTGTCGCCTCGGGCGCGATTTGAAGATTGGTGATGCCGAACAATGTGGCAATGCTGCACACTTGGATTATTGCCGCAGCAATAAAGGCAGTGGTCGAGCCAAAATGAACCAGCAAAACCGCGCCAAGCAATGGCCCAACAATACCGATCAAGGCTGAGATGGCTTGCTTTACGCTTTCTTGGGCGCCTCTCTTATCAGCGTCGCCCAAAATCGAAATCAAGGTGTGAAGCGAAGACCAATAAAAACAGCTGCCCAACGCAGCACATAAAATGTAGCCCAACAACAAAAGACTGGGGCTGTGGATTTGAGACAAAACCAAAAAGCCCAAACCTTCCACCAATATTCCGAAAATTAAACAGTTGCGCAATCCAAAGCGCTTCACCGCTGGCACAACAGTTTTACGAATGATCATGCGGCTGAGAGTCCATGCAGCCAAAGTGCAAAAGACAATCCATGTTGCAAAGCCCGCTTTCAGCAGAAATGCAAACACAAACACGCCGCCCACTGCGTCTGCCAACATTTGCAAACTGGCGTGAACATAAACCCGATTAATGGCGCTATTGTCAAAGAATCGCATGAAGAGTGAATAGGGCGATGCGCGGGCCGTTACATCATGTCAGGAAAAGAAAAAATCACTGTTGCACTGGTGCTTGACAGGCAAGAGCCCCTCATCTATTCCCCAGCCACTGTCGATTGCGGAAGTAGCTCAGTTGGTTAGAGCGTCGCCCTGTCACGGCGAAGGTCGCGGGTTCGAGCCCCGTC
>JAYWFC010000114.1:0-10792 GCA_043778995.1 Aestuariivirga sp. | reverse complement strand
CATCTTCTTTTGAGCAGCAGTTACTGCTGGATCTTTGTTCTTGGGGAAGTAGAACACGTCACCACCGGTATCCAGAACTGGTGTTACACCAAGACCTGGCAAGCAGTCATAGTCTTTACCAGCAACCATTTTGGCCACTTGGAATTCGCCGCCAGCCCAGTCGCCCATAATGTTGGCGCCGGCTTTACCTTGAATGACCAAACCAACAGCCTCGTTCCATTGTGGAACCATTTTGTCGGCGGGCACAAACTTGCGGACAGTGTCGAGTGCTTCATACACTTTAGCAAATTCAGGTCCACCAGCAATTGCAAGATCACGATCTTTGTAAACCTTGACGAAATTATCAACACCAGCAAGAGCAACCACCACATCGTTCACCAGCAAACCAACTGGCCAACCTTGTGACAGCGACAAAGGTTGAATGCCTTTTGCTTGAAGTGCTGGAGCAGCTGCAACCATTTCACCCCAATTTTGTGGTGGCTTAATGCCAGCATCTTCATAAACCTTGCGGTTGGTCCACATCCATTGACCCGAATGCAAGTTCACTGGAACGCAATAAACTTTGCCATCCACGGTGCAGCTTGCAAGTTGTGATGCAGGGCGCAAAATGTGAGCCCAATCACCAGCAGTGGCAACATCTGTAATATCTTCCAGAAGGCCAGCTTTGATCAATTCATCAGCATCTTTGCCTGGGTTCAATTGGGTCGCACCCATTGGGTTGCCGCCCAAAATGCGCGAAATGATGATTGGACGAGCAACCGAGCCTGAACCAGCAATAGCGCCGTCTACCCACTTATCGCCCGAGGCATTTACTGCTTTGGCGAATTCAGCAACAGCAGCAGCTTCGCCGCCAGATGTCCACCAATGTGTTACTTCAAGATCAGTTGCCTTGGCCGCGCCGACTGCGAACAGCGATGCAGACAGTGCGAGACCTAGTGCAAATTTTTTTAGACCCATGACATTTTCCTCCCGTGTCTTTTAATTGGGTGAATTGAAGCTAACTGAAGAAAAAATAATTTGCAACGTTTCAAATATATTTTTTTTAAAGTTAAAATGCTGCGTTGCACCATGAAATATCAGCGCTTGAAACGATTCAGTAAATGGTTAAAGATTGGGCATGGATGAGAATTCAGACAAACGTCCAACATTGCGTTCACTTGCCGAGATTACGGGTCTGGGCATTTCGACGGTTAGCCAAGCCTTGCGTGACAGCCCCGAAATTGCGTTGGAAACGCGAAAGCGCGTGCGCTTGGCGGCCCAACAGGCTGGCTATCGCCCCAATCGAGCCGGGGTGCGTTTGCGAACCGGCAAAAGCAATGTGATTGCTTTGGTGTTGAACCCGCAGGATGGCGGATCAGGGTTTTTTTCCAACATCATTTATGGCATTTCTGATGCGCTCAGTGGAACGGCATATCATCTGGTGGTGACGCCCTATTCCCTTTCAGACTCGATGGAGCCCGTGCGCTATATTGTGGAAACCAACTCGGCCGATGGCGTGATTATTTCGCGCACGCAGCAAATCGATCAACGGGTTAGCTATCTGGCCGAGAATGGCATTCACTTTGTAACCCATGGCCGCACAGACATGAACATTGAGCATGCCTATTATGACTATGACAACGAAACCTTTGCTTATGATGCGTTGCGGCGATTAAAAGCAAAAGGCCGCAACAACGTTGCCTTGATGAGCCCGCCGCCATCTTTGAATTATTATTTGCACACCCTCAAAGGTTTTGATCGAGGGCTGGTGAATTTTGGAATGAATGGATTTCTGGTCGGCGCAACCAGCTCTGATTCCCACGATGATGAGTTGATGGAAGCCGGTTTCGAAATGTCACAACGCAAAATTCCGCCCGACGGCATAATATGTGCTTCAGCCAGCATGGCCTTGGCGGTGAATGCTGGGCTGGCAAAAGGCGGGCTGAAGCTTGGCAAAGATTTTGATATGGTGGTTAAATCTGTCAATCCTCTTGTGCATCTGTTACTGCCAGATATTATTGGTATTGACGAAGACTATCGCAAGGCGGGATTTGAACTGGGTAAAATGATCATGGCGCGAATCGCCGGAGCCAATGCCGTTGATTTGCAAATTATCGAAAAGCCCCAAGCCATAGAAAAGGACTAAAAATGATTGCTGCGTTAACTGGTGTTTTGCCTGTGGCCCCCACTGTGTTTCATGCTGATGGATCGCTTGATCTGGCGGGCCAAGCCCGCGTGATGGATTGCATGGTTGACCAAAAGGTGGATGCGATTTGCATTTTGGCCAATTTTTCTGAACAGTTTTTGCTGACAGACGAAGAGCGCCACCAAGTTATGGTGACGAGTTTAAAACAAGTGTCGGGCCGGGTTCCCGTTGTTGTGACAACCAGCCATTTCAGCACACGCATTGCCGCGGATCGGGCAAAGGCTGCCGCCGATGCTGGCGCTTCCATGGTGATGATGATGCCGCCTTATCACGGCACCGGCTTGCAAGCTGATGAAGGCTCTATGATTGAACATTTTGCCGAAGTGGCCAAACATTCTGGCCTGCCCATAATGGTGCAGGATGCGCCATTGAGCGGAGTGAAATTATCTGTGCCATTTTTAGTGAAGCTGGCGCAAGAAGTTCCGCTGGTTTCATATTTCAAAATTGAAGTGGCTTTTGCTGCCCAGAAATTGCGTGATCTTATCGCAGCTGGCGGCAGCCATATTGTGGGGCCGTTTGATGGCGAAGAATCAATCACCTTGATGGCAGACCTTGATGCAGGGGCCACAGGCTCTATGTGCAGCGCCATGATCCCTGATTTAATTCGCCCCGTTGTCATGGCCCATAAAAGTGGTGACCGGAAAACTGCAGCGGCACTTTACCGGGAAATTCTGCCATTGATTAATTATGAAAATCGCCAATGCGGTTTGCGTTCAGCCAAAGCCGTTATGATGGCGGGTGGTGTAATCAAGTCTGACCACGTTCGCCACCCCTTGCGCCCGCTTCATCCGGAAACGCGAAAAGGGCTTTTGGAATTGGCGGCAGAAGTTTCACCATTGGCGCTGCGCTGGGGCAAATAATGCGCGTTCTCATCACCGGCGCTGCTGGGATGATTGGGCGCAAGCTTACGGCGCGGCTGATCAAAGACACAAGGCTGAATGGCAAACCCATCGAAGCCGTGCATTTGCTTGACGTTGTTCCACACCAAATTCCGGTATCGCCTTTCCGTATTGAATATCACAAGGGCAACCTTCCAGAGTTTGATCTTCAGAAGCTTATCAACACCACCAAACCTGATGTGATTTTCCACCTTGCGGGCATTGTTTCAGGCGAAGCAGAGGCCAATTTTGAATTGGGCTATGACGTGAATTTGCGCGGCACGTGGGCTTTGTTTGAAGCCCTTCGCAAAACCCAAATTGTGCCGCGCGTGGTGTTCACGTCTTCCATCGCAGTGTTTGGAGCACCCTTCCCTGCGGTGATTCCCGATGATTTTCATCTGACACCGCTCACATCTTACGGCACGCAAAAAATGATGAGCGAGGCATTGTTGGCCGATTATACGCGCAAGGGCTTAATTGATGGCATTGGCATTCGCTTGCCCACCATTTGTGTGCGGCCGGGCACGCCCAACAAAACTGCATCTGACTTTTTCTCAAATATTATCCGCGAACCTTTGGTGGGTTTGCCTGCTGTGCTTCCGGTGCCGCTTGATGTTGTCCACACGCATGCCTCACCGCGTTCTGCGATTAATTTTTTGATTCACGCGGCGGCACTTGATGGCAAACTGGTGGGGCCGCGGCGCAATGTTACAATGCCCGGCGTTGGTGTGAGCGTTGCAGAGATGATTTCAGCTTTGCACAATGTGGCTGGCGAAAAGGCATCAAGCCTGATCTCGGAAATTCCAGATGCCACCATATGGTCTATCGTGCAAAATTGGCCTACGCGTTTTGATGCAAGGCGGGCGCGGGAATTGGGTTTTGTTGCTGAGAATAATTTTGAAGAAATTATTCAGGCCCATATTGACGATGAACTGGGCGGCAGAATAGCCAAATAAAAAAGGGCGCCCTTGTGAGGCGCCCTTCGTTTATTATTCTAAAATATCAAGCAGATTTGTTCATCATGCCGCGAACAACGCTGACGATGATCATCAACACTGCGCCGCCAATGCCGCCGCCGGCAATGTTGCCAACGGTGATTGGGCCAGCAGCTGTAGCACCGGCAGTTGCCATGGCACCTGAGCTTAATATTGCGTTCAAGATTTGGCCGCCAATGCCGCCGCCAAGAACACCAGCAATGGTGTTACCAACAGTGCCCAAGCTTTGATCTTTAAGCACAGCGCCAGCGCCGTTGCCACCAATTGCGCCAATTACAGCTTGAGTCAAAAGTGCAGGTAAATCCATAAAGTTTGCCTCCCAATAAATTAATCTACCCCACGGCAGACAATGCAACCTTAGCATTTAACTTTTTATTTACCAAAACCTATTTGCGAACTTAGTTGCAGCGCAGCAATTGGAAGCTAATAAGCATTCTCACTTTTGAACAATGCAAAAGGTGTTCTGGCCAAGATATAAAGATCAAGCGCCATCGACCACCGATCGATATAATCAAGATCATGCTTCACGCGTTGTTCAATTTTTTCAAGCGTATCCGTTTCGCCGCGCCAGCCATTGATTTGTGCCCAACCGGTTATGCCGGGTTTCACTTTATGGCGGGCAAAATATCCATCCACCACTTCGTCATAAAGCCCGCCAGCAGCTTTGGCTTGGGTTGCATGGGGGCGCGGGCCAACCAGCGCCAATTGGCCCGTTAAAACGTTGAACAGTTGGGGGAGCTCATCCAGTGATGATTTGCGAATAATGCGACCAACTTTCGTGACACGCGGGTCACCCTTTGTTACAAGTTTCGAGGCTGAATCATCGCTCATATCCAAATACATTGAGCGGAATTTATAAACTTCAATCAACTCATTGTTAAAACCAAAGCGCTTTTGTTTGAAAATAACGGGGCCTTTGCTTTCCCAGCGAATGGCACAGGCCACAATGGCCATCACAGGGGCCAAAACAATAATTGCACACACCGCAATCAACCGATCCACATTGCTTTTCAAAAAATCATTCCATGGGCTCAGCGGCCTGTCGAACACTGAAAGCAGTGGCAGATCTCCCAAAAACGTATAGGCGCGCGGCGACAATTTTAATTGCGCCGATTGGCCGCTGACGCGAATATCAATGGGCAATTCCCAAATGCGTTTTAAAATTTGCAACAAGCGAAGTTCAGCAGAAATTGGAATGGCCACAATAATCAAATCAATAGCGTGAACGCGGGCGTAATCTGCCAAGTCTTGAATCTTGCCAAGCTTTTGGTGTTTGTGAATGGATGCGGGGCTTCGGTTATCATAACGATCGTCAAACAGGCCGACAATTTCAACGTCTAAATTTTGTGAACGTTCAAGCGTGTTGATGGCATCTTCTGCTGCTTTGCCGCCACCCACAATAGCGATGCGTTGTTTAAAACGGCCCGCTTTTTCGGGGCCCGCAATAAGAGGCAACAGGCTTAACCGCGTTGCCGCAACATAGATCACAGCAAAGCTTGCCCAGATGAAATACCACGGGCTGGCCAAATTCAAACCAATGGCCTTGGCCAATATGACTGAAGCAAAGCCTGTGATGATGATGCAGGCCATCGACAGCAACACATTATGGGCGAAATGCCGTGCGGTTTTGGCTTCATAAAGGCCAAGGCCACGCAACAAATAAAGGCACAGAAATGTGAGTGTAAGCGCGAAAAAACCGCTGACTACCGGCGTAATTGCCGTGGCGTTTTGGGCAAACAAGATGCAGCTTGCAAATGCCACTGTGCCCAAAGCTGAAATATCAAGCCCTTTTAAAAGGCGCTTACCCACTTCTTCGTTAAACGCTCGCATGACAGTTTCCCCAAGCCCATTTGGATTTGGGTTAGAACGGAAAACTTGATCGAACGTGAAGCCAAGTGGGTTTGGCTTTACAAAATTTCAGCAGGCCCAAGAAGGCGTTAAGCTTTAGACTTAACGCCTGATTAAATTAAAGATTGGGCGCACCAAACGTGTCACAGTCATTCAGTGATTTTGCGGCAAGGCCAGTCTTAAACCACTTCACGCGCTGGGCTGAAGTGCCATGAGTGAATGTATCGGGCACAGCATAACCTTGCGCTGCCTTTTGCAAATGATCATCACCAATTTGGCTGGCTGCGTTCAAGGCTTCTTCAATATCGCCATTTTCCAAAATGTGCTTGGTGGCATCAGCTTCAGTAGCCCAAGCGCCGGCAAAACAATCGGCCTGCAATTCCATTTTTACGGACAGCGAATTTGCACCCTGTTCAGAAGCTGTGCTGCGCGCTTGCTCAACTTGGTCTGCAATGCCTAAAAGATTTTGCACATGGTGGCCAACTTCATGGGCCACAACATAGGCTTGGGCAAAATCACCGGGTGAACCCAACTTGGTTTTCAGTTCTTCATAGAATTGCAAATCGATATAAACCTTGTGATCAGCCGGGCAATAAAATGGGCCCGATGAAGATTGCGCAGTGCCACAGCCTGAACGTGTTGCGCCAGTGTAAAGCACCAATGTTGGCTTTTCATATTGCTTACCCATGTCACTGAAAACTTTTGTCCACACATCATCAGTGGAGCCTAAAACCTTGGCCACGAATTTTTTGCCGGGATCAGAGCCAGCATCTGCCGCACTGTTCACGCCGCCGGGTTGCACGCCTGCGCCACTTTGGCTCACCGTGTGGGTTCCCATGTTCGTTGGCAATTGAAAACCACCGCCGCCGCCATTGACCAGATTGATCAAATCAATGCCTAAAAACATCTTCAATGCGAAATAAGCCACAGCAAGAATGACGATGCCGCGAATGCCCAATGTGTTGAACAATAATGGCAAAAGCCCCATCAGACCGCCGCCGCCAATGCCGCCAGAGCCGCCGCCCATAGAGCCATAACCAGTTCCAGATTGGCCCCGATCATCTTCAATGTTGCTGCTTTCTTGCTGGTTATCGAGCTTCATAATTCGCTATCCTTGTTATGGGCATAAACTTGGCGGTTCTTGCAAAATTTTGCAAGCCGTTTTGCTTTCAAAAGTTTTCGCGCTATGAGGCAAACACAATGACAAACCAACTCACCATCGCCCTCGCACAGCTGAACCCCACCGTGGGTGCCATTGCCGCAAACACAGCCAAAGCCCGCGCCGCAGTTGCTGGCCTAAGCGGTGTTGACCTTGTTGTTTTTCCTGAACTTTATATCTCTGGATATCCACCAGAAGATCTGGTGTTGCGCGCGTCTTTTGTTGAAGCCTGCAAAATCGCGGCTGAAGAACTGGCGCGTGAATTTGCCCAAGGGCCAGCCATGCTTATGGGCCTTCCATGGCGTGAAGGTGACAAGATTCACAACGCTGTGGCACTTCTCAATGGCGGCAAGATTGAAACCGTTCGCTTTAAATATGATCTGCCCAATTATGGCGTGTTTGATGAAAAGCGCGTGTTTCAACCAGGCCCTGCGCCGGGGCCAATTTCGTTTAAGGGTGTTCGCATTGGCGTTCCCATTTGTGAAGATATTTGGACGGAAGAAACCTGTGAAACCTTGGCCGAAACGGGGGCAGAGATTTTGCTCTCTCCCAACGGTTCGCCGTTTGAGCGCAACAAGGATGATGTGCGTTTAAATTTGGTTGTGGCGCGTGTGACAGAAACTGGTTTGCCATTGGCCTATCTGAACCAAGTGGGCGGCCAAGATGAATTGGTTTTTGATGGCGCATCATTTGTGCTGAATGCCGATCGATCATTGGCATTGCAAATGCCCATGTTTGAAGAAGCAATGGCGATCACGGAATGGAACCGCGGCGCTGATGGTTGGTCTATGACTAAGGGAGTCGTTTCGCGCCTGCCTGAAAAAGAAGAAGAAACCTGGAAGGCCTGCGTTCTTGGCCTTCGGGATTATGTGGAAAAAAATAAATTTCCCGGCGTTGTGCTTGGCCTTTCGGGCGGTATTGATTCTGCTGTTGTGGCGGCCATGGCGGTGGATGCTTTGGGGGCGGCGCGGGTTCACTGCGTGATGTTGCCTTATGCCTATACAAGCCAAGACAGTTTGGTGGACGCAAAAGAATGCGCCGCGCTGCTTGGCGTGCGCTATGATGTGGTGCCGATTAAAGAACCCGTTGAAGGTTTTCTATCAACCCTCCAACCCATGTTCGCTGGCAGCAATTCTGGCGTGACAGAAGAGAATTTGCAGTCGCGTTCACGCGGTGTGATTCTCATGGCCATTTCCAATAAATTTGGCGCCATGGTTTTAACCACCGGCAACAAAAGCGAAATGAGCGTGGGTTATGCAACGCTGTATGGCGATATGAACGGCGGGTTTAACCCGATTAAAGACGTTTATAAAATGGAAGTTTATCGCTTGGCGGCATGGCGCAACACGCAAAGCCACGTTATTCCTGAACGCATCATCACCAAAGCACCCACCGCAGAACTTCGCGAAAACCAGAAAGACCAAGACAGCCTGCCGCCCTATGAGGCGCTGGATGATATTCTTGAAGGCTTGGTTGAACGCGAAGAAACCGTGGCCACAATTGTGGCCCGCGGCCATGATGTGGCTTTGGTGAAACGCATTCAACACATGCTTTATCTGGCCGAATATAAACGCCGCCAAGCCGCACCGGGCGTGAAGATTACAAGACGCAATTTCGGGCGTGATAGACGTTATCCGATTGTGAATGGGTTTAGGGGATAGGCTTTGTGGCTTGGGTCTGTTTGAAAAACGTTAGACAATCGCATCTCGGCCGCAGTGTGCGGCTTCGCTTTCCCGCCAGATGGCCCTTTGAAGATGTGGTTGAATTTACAACATTAGAATGCAGTTTTGCAGAAAACGGTTGCTGTGGGCAAAACCAATAGGAAGGATTTCTGCAATCTCTGCAGTTTCGGCGGCTGTCAGGACAATGTCTGACGCCTTCAAATTTTCTTCGAGGTGGTCTGCCGTGAATGTTCCTTGAATGGTGATGATATGGTCCGCTTGCGCAGGATCAGGCGCGCGACACCAAATCCCGCTTTCTTACCGCGTGTGCTGAATCAAAGCGGGATTCCGGCTCTGCACCTTCACTTCGCTGCGCTGCGTTTCGGCTTGGCCGGAATGACGGATATGGGTGCGCCGCATTGTTATCCCGATAAATTCAAAGCGTGTTAATATCCCGCAAGCCTGGCCAGCATCATCAACAAGCCAATAACGCCCACGGCCCAACATGCGGTGCGCACGTATTTAATGCCCACTATGTAAACCGGTAGATAAATAATGCGCGCAATGATCCAGATGGTGGCGCCTAATCCGCCTGTGTGCTGCGTGGCAATCAGTGCTAAATCGAGGCCGACGAAAGGCACAAGATTTTCAATGTAGTTGTAAAGTGCACGAGTGGCCCGGCCAACAGATAAGGCCTTTGGTTTTACTTCCTTGTCGCGCGGGGTGAATAAATAATCATCACCAAATTCGCTGCGCGCTGTGAGGGCTTGGGTTAATACATGGGCGAGCCACAAAATTACGCTGAGCTCTAAACAGGTGAGTTCGTTCATGCTTATTCCCCTTTTGTTGTTATCGCTGCCTTCTAAAGCAATTCTTGCGAGAAGTCTTTACTCAACAATATTGTTCTGCACTTCCCTGTTGTTCCACCGAATAGCGATTGCCGTGGGCAAAACCGATGGGAAGGATTTCTTCAATCTCTGCAAGATCGGCGGCGGTCAGCATAATGTCTGACGCCTTCAAATTTTCTTCGTGGTGTTCGGCCGTGCGCGTTCCCGGAATGGTAAAAATGTGGTCGGCTTGGGCCAACACCCAGGCGTTGGCCAATGCTGATGGCGTCCACCCTCTTTTATGCGCGTAAGCTTTGAACTTTTCGATATAGGCCATATTATAGGTGAAGTTCGGCTCCACAAATCGCGGCATGGCTTTGCGCCATTCGGTGGCGGGCATTTTGGATGGATCAACGACAACGTCTGTCAACACGCCGCGCCCCACAGGCGAGAAGGCCACCAAAGCCGTGCCATGGCGCTTACAGGCTTGGATGAGTCCCAGTTCGGGCTGTCTTGTCCACAATGAATATTCGTTTTGCACAGCGCGCACATGGTGCACCTTGGACGCGCGTTCCAATGTGTGTGGCGCAATTTCGGAAAGGCCAATGCCACCGATTTTTCCCTCTTTCACAAAGGTGGCCATGGTTTGCATCACGTCTTCGATGGGAATGGAATGATCACGGCGATGCACATAATAGAGATCAACGTGTTCCACGCCCAAGCGCTTCAAAGACCCTTCCAAACATTCGCGCAGGAAAGAGGCAGAGTTGCTTACCCCGCGCGGATTAGGATTGATGCCGCCCTTGGTGGCGATAGAAATTTTATTGCGGGCGGAGGCGTGTTTTTTTAAATGTTCGCCGATCAAATTCTCAGAAATAAACGGGCCATAAATCAACGCGGTGTCGATATGGGGGTGGTCTTGGGCAAAAACTCTGTCCAAAGCTTTGCGGCTGGTTTCCACATCTGCTGGGCCAAAAGCACCGGCAATGCTCATGGCACCAAAGCCCACTTCATCCACCATCGGGCCATTTTTGCCAAGTTGTCGTAGCTGCATGAGACATTCTCCATTCTTGACGGATAGATTATAGAACGCTAGCGCTGTTTGCCATGAATATTGTTCGTTTTGCACCCTCGCCCACTGGCCGCATTCACATTGGCAATGCGCGCGCCGCCCTGCTCAACTGGCTTTTCGCTTTGAAAACCGGTGGCCAATTTATATTGCGCTATGATGACACCGAC
>JAYWFC010000113.1:0-10816 GCA_043778995.1 Aestuariivirga sp. | reverse complement strand
AATTGGGCTTAAGCAATTATTTGACTGGTGCGAAAATGCCGGAAGAAGTTGTGCAGGGCAGCGCCGTTGAGGGCTTGGTGATTATGGCATCTGGCCCCTTGCCACCCAACCCCGCTGAATTGTTGGCAGGGCCCAAACTTCTAAGTTTGTTGACATTGAGTGCTGAATCTTTCGATGTTGTTTTAATTGATGGTCCGCCAATTATGGGCTTGGCCGATGCGCCACTTTTGGCCAGCTTGGTGCAATCGACCTTGATGGTTATTGCCGCCAACGAAACACGCCGCAGCGTGGTTAAAGTTGCTCTGCGCCGCCTGCGTATGGCGCGGGCCAATATCATTGGTTCATTGCTCACCAAGTTTGATGCCAGCCAAACGGGCTATGGCTATGGTTATGGTTATGGAGATTATGAATACCACAGCTATGGCACCAAAGAATTGGCTGCGCCAAAGTCATAACAATGGAGAAGCGCGGCGCCATTGAGCTTGCTTTGGATCTTTATCGCCATCCCACCAAGGTGAAGGCTGTACGCAAGGCCGCCTTACCCATTGATGTTTTAAAACTTGTGCGCATTGTTGCGGGAAGCGATGATGAAATTTCCGCATTGAATTTGACTGATTTAAAATCTCCCACTGAAATGCGTGATGCCGCTGTATTTTTTATTCAGCAGATTATGTTTCAACCCAACAGTGCCCCACATCGTGTGTTGGGCCTTGGTGAGAACGCCAGCCTGCAAGAAATTAAAGACCACAAGCGTTTGCTGTTGAAATGGCTGCACCCTGATCGCAACCAAAACACCTGGGAAAGGGTTTATTTTCAGCGCGTCATCCATGCTGCCGCAAGTGTTGAAGGGGTGCAGACCAATGCCGTCGTTCCCGTTGGACCGAGGCCGCAACGCATGCCACACCACACCAGCAAAACCGTCAAACCCAAACTTCAGCTGAAGCCCATTCATCGCGCCCAAAGCTGGCAGGCCAAACTCCGGCAGATTTTCAGACGGCTGTTGCTTTTTACGGCCACATTTTTTATCGCGGTCACCACATTTTCTGTATTCAGGCGATTAGGCTATGTTTCAGACGATCTACCCGTGTTTGAGCAACTGCAAGCTTGGCTGAGATAGTTGATGGAACCGATTTTGGATGCACTGATTCACAATGTATAGAACTGATTCAAACACTATGAATTTTCCCAAAAAGGGGTTCACCCATCGCGGAAAATTTGTATTATGGGGTTTTACCGCAGCCATAGTTTTGGGCACGGGCCTTAGCATTTTTCAACTTGGCTTCAACACCAAAACCGTCGAGTTTTTGCCAGTTAAAACTGCGCCCGATAAAGTGGTTGAAACATTGGCTGCCATGCCTGCGCAAAAGCGCGACGCACTTTCAAAAGCCGTTGGCGAAGAATTACAAAACAATCCAACCGATTTAACACAAATTCTTCGCCTTGCCGCTTTGGCCAGCGCCAATGGAGATGCAGCAAAAAATGAAGCGCTAACGTTGCTTGTCGCAAATCGCTCGCATGATGATGCCCGCCTGCAGGCCAACGCGTTGCAGATTGAATTGAAGCGTAAAGACTTCCCTGCAGCGCTCAATCGTATCGACAATCTTTTCAAAACTGCGCCTGAATTAACAGGCGACCTTGTCAAAACTCTCATTACTTTTGCCACAAGTGCTGAAAGCTTTCCTGCGTTGATTGCCAAGCTTGTTGAAAAGCCTGAATGGCGCTCGCAATTTATTTTTGCTTTGGCCGCAGATAAAACAATTGAAGCGCCAGTGCTCTATTCAGTGTTTTCTGAATTGCGCAAAGCCCAATCTGCCGAAACACCCGCTGAAATGCGTTCAGTTCTGGCACGCCTGCTTGATGATAAGCAGTATGACAAAGCTTATTTTATGTGGGTTGATTCCCTTTCGGATCCGCAACTCAAAAGGGCTGGCACAATTTTCGATGGCGGATTTGAGCTGCCGATTGATAATTTATTTTTCTCCTGGACCATCATTCCAACCTCGAATGTAGAAGCCCGCATGGTGGCACGCGCACCGGGAAGCACCGATATGGTTTTGCGCTTGGATTTTACACCCGCACGCACGCCTTATCAAAACACATCGCAAATTTTGCGCTTGGCACCGGGTTCGTTCAAGCTTTCATACGAAGCAAAAGCCGACAATTTAAAAACGCCCAATGGTCTTGTATGGCGGCTTTATTGTATGGGCCAAACGCCCGTCAAAATTGGGGAAACGCCGAGGCTTGTAGGAAGCCAACCATGGAACCGCTACAGCATTGATTTTCAAGTTCCTGAACAAGACTGCGTTCAGCAGGTTTTGAGGCTGTATCTGGATGCGCCAACACCTTTGGATGCGCAGGTTGAAGGCTCGGCCAGTTTTGATAGTTTTTCGATCGATCCCGTTGTAACAGACAACGGCGGCTGACTTGCTAAATGCCAAACACGAAAATCTATCTCCCCAAACGCACCACACTTTATACTGATTGAAAGTTCGACATGCTAACACCGCCACTGACACACATCGCGCCCAACACTTTGGCGTTTGAAACACAAGCCATGGTGAAGCCCACGGGTTTTCGCGAATATGATGCGCGCTGGTTGTTTGGTGAAGAGATCAACTTAAAAGGTCTGCAAGCTTTGGGCGCAAGCCTTGGCACATTAATGCACAGCCGTGGCATTCGCCCAGAACTGATAACAGGCCATGATTTTCGCAGCTATTCGCAAAGTGTAAAACAAGCGCTGACACTGGGGCTTATTTCAGCTGGCATTACAGTGCACGATGTTGGCCTTTGCATGACACCCATGGCCTATTTTGCGCAATTTGCTTTGAATGTTCCGGCCGTTGCCATGGTGACAGCGTCACACAATGAAAATGGCTGGACGGGCATTAAAATGGGCATCAGTCCGCCGCTCACATTCGGGCCGGATGAAATGCAGGAATTGAAAGACATCACGCTCAACGCAAAATGGCAATTGCGTTCAGGCGGCGGGTTGGTTGATGTGCCAGAATTTTTTCCAAAATATATGGAAGAACTTTTAAAAAATGGCCCACTTCAACGCAAATTAAAAGTGATTGTGGCTTGCGGCAATGGCACAGCTGGTGCCTTTGCACCTCAGGTTATGCGCGCGCTCGGCTGTGATGTTGTTGAGATGGATTGCAACTTGGATAACACTTTCCCAAACTATAATCCCAACCCAGAAGATATGGAAATGGTGCATGCTATGGCCGCCGCCGTGGCCAAGCATGGGGCAGATTTATGTTTTGGTTTTGATGGTGACGGTGATCGCTGCGGCGTTGTTGATCACAAAGGCCAAGTTATTTTTTCAGATAAAATTGGCCTGTTGTTGGCGCGCGATATGTCGAAGCTTGTTCCCAATGCAACATTTGTAGTGGATGTGAAATCAACTGGACTTTACGCAATTGACAAAGTTCTGAAAGCCAATGGCGCAAGTGTTGATTATTGGAAAACTGGCCACAGCCACGTGAAACGCCGCTTGCATGATTTAAAGGCTGTTGCCGGTTTTGAAAAATCTGGCCATTTCTTTTTGGCCGGCCCCTTCGGGCGTGGTTATGATGATGCGCTGGTTTCGGCCATTGCCATTTGCCGCATGTTGGAACGCGCGCCCACTGAAAGCTTGGCCAGCATGGTTGAAGCCCTGCCCAAAACTTGGGGAACGCCAACCATGTCAGCCCATTGTGCCGATGAACGTAAATATCTTGTGGTTGAAGCCATGAGTGCCGAGATTGAGGCCATGCAGAAAAATGGCGATAAAATTGGTGAGCATAAAATAGCCTCTGCCACGAAAATCAACGGCATTCGTTTCACGTTGGATGATGGCAGCTGGGGATTAATCCGCGCATCATCAAACAAACCTGAACTTGTTGTGGTGTGTGAAAGCCCCGTTTCAGAACCAGCCATGCGCAACGTGTTCAATTTCATCCATGCAAAATTCATTGCTAATTCTGAAATTGGCGCATTTAATCAGACAGTATGACAACCCTTACGCATATCACGCCTATTATTCTTTGCGGTGGATTTGGTTCCAGACTGTGGCCCATGTCGCGCGAAGATTTTCCAAAGCAATTTTTGAACTTTGGGCCCGGCCATTCGCTGTTTCAAGCCACCGTTGTGCGCATGCAAGGCGGCAAGGCTGGGCGTTTCATTTTTGATCGGCCTGTTATTGCGACCAGTGCTGAACATCGCTTTTTGGTGGCGGAACAACTGCGCCAGATCAATGTGGAAGCAGATATTCTTTTAGAACCGATGCGTAGGGATTCGGCGGCTGCCATCATTGCTGCGATGGGCTTTATTCATGCTGAAGGACGAAAAGGCTTGGCCATGGTTGTAGCTTCCGATCATGCCATTCCTGACGTTGGCCTGTTTCACGATCATGTTGAAATGGCGCTGGCGGCGGCCAAAGATCATATCGTTTTGTTTGGCTTGCAACCCCAAGAACCCTCTGTTGATTATGGTTATATTTTGCCAGGCGCTGAAATTAAAAAAACGCCGGCAGCACATTTGGTCAGCAAGTTTGCAGAAAAGCCAACCGCAAGTGTTGCGGAAATTTATGTGGCCAAAGGCTATTTATGGAATTCGGGAAACTTTATTTGTGATCCGCACGTGCTTTTGGATGAAGCAAAAATTTCAGCTCCCGACATTACAGGCCCGGCCCTTAAAGCCGCGCAGAACATGAAGCGCAGTGATGACTTTTTCTATCTTGATGAAAAGCACTTCGCCGATGCAAAATCGCTTTCGATTGATTTTGCGGTGTTGGAACGCACGTCAAAAGCCGCTGTTCTGCCCTCCCATTTCCCGTGGTCTGATTTGGGCACGTGGAAATCCATCCATGAAATCTTACCCCAAGATGGGGATGGAAACGCCGCCGTTGGCCCCACACAGTTTACCCACAGCAAAAATGTGATGGTGTTGGGTGATGAGCGTTTGGTGGTGGTTGAAGGATTAGAAAACGTGGTGATCTCAGTCACCCCCGATGCCATTCTGGTGGCAGACCTTGGCACCAGTGCCAAGATGAAATTGCTGGTGGAAAAATTAAAGGTTGATCACCCGCAGGTGATGAAAATGCAGAAACCAAAATGAAGCGCGGACTTTATGTTTCTTTCGGTAAGCGCCTGTTTGATATTGGCGCGTCGCTCATTTGCCTGATTATTTTTTTGCCCATTCTTTTGTGCGTTGCCGTTTTTTCAAAATTGAAATTTGGTTCGCCCATTTTGTTTGTCCAAACGCGCCCAGGCCTCAATGCTGCCCCGTTTCAAATTTTAAAATTTCGTACGATGACAAACGCGCGCAATCCAACAGGCATATTGCTATCAGATGCCGAACGCCTCACGGGCTATGGTCAATTCCTACGCAAAACCAGTTTGGATGAATTGCCCGCCTTGGTGAACGTGTTGCGCGGTGACATGAGCCTTGTGGGCCCCAGACCCTTGTTGATGCAATATTTGCCGCTGTATAATGAACAGCAAGCCCGCAGACATGCGGTGCGGCCCGGCATTACAGGCTGGGCGCAGGTCAACGGCCGCAATGCCATTTCATGGGAACAGAAGTTTGAATTTGATTGTTGGTATGTTGATCACGTTTCATTTTTTCTGGATCTGAAAATTTTGTTTCTCACATTCCTCAAAGTTTTTAAACGTGATGGCATTTCGCATCAGGGTGAAGCAACAATGCCAGTTTTTACTGGCACAAAAAAATAAGGGAGTTGACCACAATGGAATATCGTAATCTGGGAAAATCGGGCCTGAAGGTTTCGCTGCACACGCTGGGCACAATGAATTTTGATGGCGAAGGCTTCTTCAACATGGCGGGCAGTTTAGACCGCAAAAGTGCGTCGCGCTTGGTGGATATTGCGGTTGATCATGGCGTGAATATTTTCGATACCTCAAACGCTTACACAACAGGCAAATCTGAAAGTGCCTTGGGTGAAATTTTGAAAAGGCGATCAGACCAATTGTTGGTGGGCACAAAAGTGCGCTTTGGCATGGGCACTGGCCCCAATGAACAAGGGCTATCGCGCTTTCATATTATCCATGAATGTGAGGCCAGCTTAAAGCGCCTGCAGCGCGATCGTATTGACGTTTATTATCTGCACGAATGGGATGGCCAAACGCCCCTTGAAGAAACCATGGAAGCTTTGAACACTTTGGTAAAACAAGGCAAAGTGCGTTATATTGGTTGTTCAAATTTTTCCGCGTGGCACATTATGAAGGCCATGATGGTGGCGGGTCAGCACAATTTTGAAAAATTTGTCTGCCAGCAAATTCATTATACCATCGAGGCGCGCGAAGCTGAATTCGAACTTGTGCCTGTGGCGCTTGATCAAGGTGTTGGCATTCAAGTGTGGAGCCCCATTGCCGGTGGCCTGCTTTCGGGAAAATTTAGGCGCGGCAAAACGCCAGAAACATCGCGCCACGTTTCAGGTTGGTCTGAACCGCCAATCCGTGATGAAGATAGACTTTACCGCATTATCGATGCTCTGGTTGAAGTGGGCGAAGCTCATGGCGTTTCTGCCGCTCAAGTGGCGCTGGCGTGGCTGGCGGCTAGGCCCGGCGTTGCATCATTAATTGTTGGTGCGCGCAATGAAGACCAACTGAAAGACAATCTGGCTTCAGCCAAATTGAAATTAACCGCCGATGATATGCTGAAGCTGAATGATGTCAGCCTGCCCCAATTGATCTATCCGTATTGGCACCAGTTGAACACCGCAACGGAGAGATTATCGCCTGCTGATTTGGGTTTGCATGCTGATCATATTGCCAAACGTGTGCCAAGGATGTGAAGAATGAACGCTAAAACCAATCTCACCATCAATTCACAACGCTTGTGGGACCATTTGATGCACACGGCCCAAATGGGTGGAACGCCCAAGGGTGGCATCAAGCGGCTTACGGTTTCAGATGAAGATAAACGCGTGCGCGATTGGTTTAAAGCTGAATGCGAAAGCCTGGGCTGCGAGGTGCAGGTTGATGAAGTTGGCAATATGTTTGCCACGCGGGCAGGCAAGCACAAGCATTTAAAACCCATTGCCATGGGTTCACATTTGGATACACAGCCCACGGGTGGCAAGTTTGATGGCGTGCTGGGAGTGCTTGGCGCATTGGAAGCCATGCGCACTTTGGTTGATATGAATTATGAAACCAATGCCCCTATAATGATTGCCAATTGGACGAATGAAGAAGGTTCGCGCTTTGCGCCCGCCATGTTGTGTTCAGGCGTTTATGCCGGGGTGTTTACGCCTGAGTTTGCATGGAGCCGTGAAGATCGCAGCGGCATCAAGCTTGGCGATGAACTGGTGCGGATTGGCTATAAGGGCCAGCACAAGGTAGGCGCAATAAAATTTGGTGCCATGTTTGAATTGCACATTGAACAAGGCCCCATTTTAGAAGCCGAAGAAAAAATGATCGGCGTTGTGACAGGCGTTCAAGGCATGCGCTGGTATGAAGTTAATGTTACAGGCCAAGAAAGCCACACCGGTGCCACGCCCATGACATTGCGCAAAAATGCGCTTTTGGCAGCAGCCCGCATGATCAGCGCAATTGATGATATTGGCTTTGACCATTTGCCTGGCGTTGCTTCGGTGGGCCTTATTGAAAACAAACCAAACAGCCGCAATGTTGTGCCGGGGGAAGTGTTTTTCACCGTCGATTTGCGCCACCCTGATGAGAGCGTCTTGGATAAAATGGAGGCGACATTTCGCAAAAATATCGCGAGCATTGCTGAACAGGGCCGCGTCAAGTTTGAAGAGAAATGCATTTGGAAATCTCCTGCCGTTAAATTTGCGCCAGAACTTATTTCCTGTGTGCGTGATGGCGTTGCTAAGGCTGGGTTTGCCTCGCGGGATATGGCCTCGGGTGCGGGCCATGATGCGGCCTATATTGCGCGGGTTTCGCCCACCACCATGATTTTTGTGCCATGCCTTGGTGGCATTTCCCACAATGAGGCTGAATCCACCACACAAGAAGAATGCGCGGCTGGAGCGCAAGTGTTGCTGAATTCTGTTTTGGCCTATGATGCGAGCCTTGCGTGAGGAACGATATTGCTGCGCGTGCCCGCGAAATTGCTTTGGAATTAACGCGCTGGCCTTCAGTTACAGGTTCAGCTGATGAGGCCGCATTTGCACCAAAGCTTGCTGCTTATCTTTCTGGGTTTGATGAAGCATGGGTTCAGCCGATTGAAGGTGATGCGGCCAAGCGTTCCAATGTCATTGCCATCAAGCGCGGGCGCAGCAATCGCACCATTGTGCTCACTGGGCATTTTGATGTTGTGTCGATTGATGATTATGGTGATCTAAAATCATTGGCCTTTGAAGCGACAAAACTTCTGCCTGAAGTGATTGCGCGGTTAAATACCTCCGGTGAAAGCGCCTTGGCGCTGGCTGATTTTTTATCAGGTGATTTTTTACCGGGCCGCGGCCTTCTCGATATGAAAGCCGGCTTGGCCGCAGGCATTGCCGCGGCGGAACACTATAATGGTGATGCCACACTGATGTTTGTGGCCGTGGCTGATGAAGAAGAACGGTCAGCGGGTGCGCGATATGCAGCGCCGCGCCTGAAAGACATTGCGCTTGAACACAAGCTTGATATTGCCTTGGCAATCAACCTTGATGCCATTTCAGATCAGGCCGATGGATCAAAAGCGCGTGTTGCCACGTTGGGGTCAATCGGCAAGCAATTGCTTACTGCCTTTGTTGTGGGCAAGCCTGCACACGCTGGCTATCCACAAGATGGCATTAACGCAGCTTATATCGCCGCCGAATTGATTAGCGAATTTGAACTTTCGCCCGAGCTTTCTGAAACAACGGGTGATGAAATTGCAGCGCCACCCACCTGCCTTCACGCCAAAGATTTGAAGCGTGGCTATAATGTAACAACACCCGCAGCGGCTTGGGTTTATTGGAACACCATGCAGCATAAGCGCAGCGCTGGCGATGTGTTTGCCATTGCGCATAAGCTTGCAGAAAAAGCCATGGCGCGTGCGAACGAGCGCATGAAGCAGGATGTTCAAGTTTTATCTTATTCTGAAATTGCTGCAAAAGTTTCGCCAGATAAAATTTTGGCAAAGGCCGAGCAGATTGCATTGCTGCATGATTTGGATTTTCCAGACCGTGCCAAACGTCTCACGCAATTTGTGTGGGAACATTCAGGCTTGGCCGGGCCCGCCGTGGTTTTAGGCTTTGGGTCAATTCCCTATCCTGCCGTTTTGCTGGTTGATCACGCGCTTGAAGCCAAAATCACCCAAGCCTTAAAACCATTGGGCATTGGCACGTTGAAATATTTCGCCGGAATTTCTGATATGAGTTTTCTGGGGGAAGCATCGGGAAACCTTGCGGTTGTTGCAGCCAATACGCCGATTTGGGGCACAAGCTTTGTGATGCCTGAGGCTGCTGGTTTTGCCACCATCAACATTGGCCCGTGGGGCAGAGATTATCATACATGGTTAGAGCGGGTTCACGCACCTTATGCGTTTGAAACCCTGCCGCTGGCCTTGCTTGCGGTGATTGATGCCGTAGTTTAGAGACTGCAAAATTCAACAGGAGAAGATGATGACAATAACCCGAATTGGCGTTGGCAAGCGCATGAGTGAAGCCGTGGTTTATAATGGCGTGGCAAGGCTTGCAGGCTTTGTGGCCGATAAAGCCGCTGGCAAATCTGTCAAAGAGCAAACTGCCGAAATTCTCACCATGATTGATGCCACGCTGAAACAAGCTGGCACCGACAAAACCAAAATTCTCAAAGCCAATATTTGGCTGACTGATATTGCAACCTTCGCCCACATGAATGAGGCATGGGACGCTTGGGTGCCGCAAGGCCACACACCAGCACGAGCCACAGTTGAATCAAAGCTTGCAGCGCCAGGCTTGGATGTTGAAATTATGATTGAAGCTGCCGTTTAAAGTTTAGAGACCTCATCCGCCCTTCGGGCACCTTCTCCAAAGGAGAAGGGCACGTGTCAACCAGTGCGCTTCTCCATTGGAGAAGTTGTCGCGAAGCGACTGATGAGGTCCCTTTCTTAAACCTTCACCCAGCGTGCGTTTTTGGCGGAAGACTTCACGCATGCTTCGATAAAGGCCATGCCTTGAACGCCGTCGCTAATGCCAGGAAATGTTACATCCTTGGGTGGCTTCTTGCCTGCACGAGATGCTTTGATGGCTTGGGCCACTTCTGAATAGATATTGGCAAAGCCTTCAAGATAACCTTCCGGATGGCCTGATGGAATGCGCGTCATGCGGGCCGCAGCGGGGCCAGCACCAGCGCCACCGCGTGTGATCAAACGCTTTTGTTCACCAAATGGCGTGAACCAAAGATAGTTAGGATCAGCCTGCGTCCACTCAATTCCGCCCTTGGTGCCATAGACGCGAAGCTTCAATCCATTCTCATGGCCCACAGCCACTTGGCTGGCCCAAATTGCGCCCTTGGCCCCGCCTTTAAAACGCAACATGGCTTGCACGTTGTCATCAAGCTTGCGGCCTTTTACAAAGCTTGTCAGGTCACAGGCCAATTCATCAAGCGTTAAGCCCGAAACAAATGTGGCCAGCTGATACGTGTGGGTGCCAATGTCGCCCACACAACCACCTGCACCAGAACGCTTGGGATCAGTGCGCCAAGCAGCTTGCTTCTGGCCAGTTTTTTCCAAATCCGTTGTCAGCCAATCTTGTGGATATTCACCCTGCACAAGCCGAATTTCACCAAGTTCACCTGCTTCAACCATGGCGCGGGCTTGGCGGATCATCGGATAGCCTGAATAGTTATGGGTTAAAGCAAAAATCACTTTTGGATTTTTCTTCAACAAGGCTTCAAGC
>JAYWFC010000112.1:0-10840 GCA_043778995.1 Aestuariivirga sp. | reverse complement strand
GCTTCAAAGCCCACAATGCCGCCGCGTTTTAAATTGTCACTCAGATCGTCAAGGCCATCCAGCATGACATCTTCAACATGCGCTCCACTGGCTTTCAGTTTGAAAAGCGCTCGCTCGAAATCTTCAGAAACTTCTGGCTGAAGTCCGCCCATCACATAGGGGTTTTGCAAAACGCCAATTCTCAATGGCCGACTTTGTTGGGTCGAGGCCGTCCTCACAACGTCTCCGGCCATAATGCCATTGGCAATGGCGCAACATTTAACAGTGCCAGCCAGCGGACCGATTGAGTCGAATGACGAAGAAAGCGGATAGGCTCCCTTGGTGCTCACGCGAGAAGCGCTGGGCTTGAACCCCACGATGCCATTATAGGCGGCGGGAATGCGGCAAGATCCGCCAGTATCAGTGCCAATGCTCAATACATTGAAACCTTCTGCCACAGAAACGCCGGCCCCAGCAGATGAACCACCAGGTGCACGCCCCGTTTGTTGATCATAGATGCAAAGTGGAGTTCCATAATGCGGGTTAAGCCCAAGGCCAGAATAGGCAAATTCTGTCATGTTGGTGCGGCCCACCACAACCAAGCCAGCGCGTTTTAAGGCACTGATTGCAACTGCATCTTGCTGTGCGGGCCTGTCTTGAGACAAAACTCTAGAACCAGCCCGCGTCACTTGCCCTTCAATATCAAACAGGTCTTTGACTGAAAACGGAATGCCAGCATAAGGCCCCGCATGTTTACCAGCCTTACGCAATTGGTCTTGCTGATCAGCAGCAGCGCGGGCACCAGCCTCATCAACCAACACAAAACATTTCTGTGCTTGGGCAGGCTTGGCCGCCAATTTTCCTAAAAATTGCTCAACCAAGTGGCGCGATGTTGTTGCACCGCTTTCAAGCTTCCCCGCCAGCCCTGAAAGTGTGTCGCTTGGTTGCATCATCCCAACTCCGTTTTCACTTTTTCAACAAGCTGCTTTAATGAAAACGGCTTTTGCAAATATCCAAAATCCGATGGCACATCAGGGTTTTTTTCAAACGCATCTTCAGCATAGCCCGACATGAAAATAAATTTTGTGGTGTTGCCGCGCTTGCGCAATTCGCGCAGCATTGTTGGTCCGTCCATCTCGGGCATAACAACATCTGATAAAATCAATTCAAAGCCATCGGGGTCTTCTTCAATAACCTCTAAAGCAATTTCGCCACTGTTGGCCTCAACCACAGTATATCCGCGAGATGACAAAGCCCGCGACGCAAATGCCCGCACCGAATCTTCATCTTCAACAATAAGAATGCGACCACGGCCCGAAAAATCTTCGCGCTTGGTTTCAACTTCAACGGGCTTTGAAACTTCAACGGCGTTCACATCAGGAATATGGCGCGGGAAGAAAATCCGAAACGTTGTGCCTTTGCCCAAAACGCTGTCACAATAGACAAAGCCGCCCGTTTGTTTCACGAACCCATAGACCATCGACAAGCCAAGTCCGGTGCCCTTGCCAACATCTTTGGTGGTGAAAAACGGGTCCCAAATTTTGGCCAAAATTTCCTTGGCAATGCCCTGCCCTGTGTCGATCGTTTGACAAACCACATAGTCGCCTTCCGGCAACGGGTGGCCAATATTTTGCGATTCAGCGGCAGACAAATTATAGGTTTTCACTTCAAACTTGCCACCCTTGGGCATGGCATCGCGTGAATTGTTGGCAAGGTTCACCAACACGTGTTCCATCTGATGAATATCCACCATCACCGGCCAAAGGTCGCGCGCATGCACGACTGACATGTCAATCTTGTCACCCACAACGCGCTTGAGCAACGTCGGCAAATCCGACATTGCTTCTGATAGTTCATAGACCTTTGGCTGAATGGTTTGCTTGCGTGAAAACGCCAACAAATGCCGAACCAGCCCGGCGGCGCGATTGGCATTTTGCTTAATGCTCATCACATCTTGGAATGACGGATCAGTTGGTCGCATTTTGGTCAGCAATAAATCTGCAAAGCCAATAATGGGGGTGAGCATGTTGTTAAAATCATGCGCCATGCCGGAAGCCAGTTCCCCAATGGCTTGCATCTTTTGGCTTTGCGCCAATTGCACTTCAAGTTGCTTGGCCTCAGTTTTATCGACAGCAAAAACTGAAATAGATTTTGCGTCCACCGCCTTGCTGAATGTAAATAATGCGCTGCGTAGTTCAGTCCCCGCAAGATCATAATCGCGCAACACCTTGTGTTCGCCGGGCGAAGCAAGAGTTGCCAACTCTTTCACAAAGCCAGCCGCAGATTCGTCGTTCAAGGCCGCAGATAATTTCGCGCCACGAACCAGTGTTGAAGATAATTCAAAAAACTGCGCATTGGCATTCAGAATTTTTCCATCGCCATCAATCTCAGCCATGCCAATGGGAATAGACGCCATAAATCGCGCCATATCTTCGCTGGCGGATTCAGCTTGACCCAACCCTGAATTTTTTCGCGTCACCATGCATCGTGCTGGCAAAGCCTTGCCATCAGCATCAAAATCAGACCGATTGACCAGACGGAAATATTCATCACGCCCCGCCTTGTTGCGAAGCGGCATATCGAATGTGTCGATCCGGTGCGAACCGGGAACAGGGCTTATCGCATTCAAAATTTTAACACCGTCTTCGCCAATCAAATCAGCAAGTTTAATTTTGCCGCTTTGAACTTCGCCCAAATCCATCCCAAGCCAACCGGCCAAAGTGGCATTCAAATAATCAATTGCGCCCCCCGGCAAAATGGAGAAGAATCCGACCGGCGCTTGGTCAAGATATGAGATGATAAATTGCAATCGTGAAAATGACTTTTCTTGGGCCACGCGGTCGGCCGTAATATCAATCAACTGCCACAGAGTTTTTCCATCACGCGCATTTTTGCTTAAAGGTGAAACAGAAAGGCGCAGCCACTTGGCCTCACCAACAGAAGCAAATGGCGCGGATGATCCTGCGGGCAAGCGCAAATCCCGACTGGCACTTTTTTCTTCGCGCGCCGCTTGGCCCAGTTGATAAACCGGTTCAACAAAATCAGCATAACCTGAATAGAGAACATCAAAACCAACAAGGCGTGAAACGCCTGCAGCGGAAGCCAATTGCAGATAAGTCGCGTTGGCATAAATCGCCCTGCCCTTGCTGTCCAACACGACGGCGGGGTTGCCAATAGCATCAACCACCACGTCATAAAATTGCCGCTCGGCCTCTGGGCTTCGCCGTTGCAAAATTAATGTAAGGCCCGCCAACACAGCGGCAACGCCAAAACACGACAACAACCAACCAACGATGCGCAACGTGTCATCTGGCACATGAAGGCCGTGGCCCAGCCACCAATAAACGCCGCCCACAGCAAGGCATGCCACGGCAAGTGACAAAGCCAAGTTGAAAAGCCCAATGCCTTGTTGCCCGTTCGAAATTGTAACCTCATCCGCCATCGCATTTCCCCGAATCGCCAAGACTATATGCCAAAGCTATTCATAAAGTGATGGCCAACTTGCTTGCCCGTTTGAGACTTGTTTTATTTGTGCTAATGACGAATTGAAACTTGAGGGAGGCTGCCATGCCCGACATACAACCTTATATGAATTCTATTCTAATAGGCCTTGCCGTTCTTGCAGGCATTGTTTTGCTATGGATCATCTCCAAGCTGTTTCGCGGGCGTTCGCGCGGGTCAAGGGGCAACAGGCTTGGCATTAGCGAATATCATGAAATCGATGAATCGCGGCGATTGGTTTTGGTGCGGCGTGATGATGTTGAACATCTCGTTCTTATCGGCGGCCCGCAAGATGTTGTGGTTGAAACCAACATCGGCCAGGGCAACACTTATGCAAACCGCGCTGATCAAAACACGATGAGTGATGTGGTGCCCATTAGGCCGATAAGACCCGCAGTGTTCGGCTCACGAAAACCGGCGCTTCGCCCGTTTGATGCAACCCCAACGGATGATAAAGATCCGGCTTAAAATTCAGCTAAATTTATTTAGCCAGTTTCAAAGCCACAAAGCGCGTGTCTGTGCCGTCCCCTGCTTTTGACACCAAAATCAACACAGATGTTTTTCCATCTGTGGTGGCTTGCGCAACTGCCGCCGCAACATCACTTGCCGCTGTCACAGGCTTGCCGCCAGCTTCTTGAATGACGTCACCCACGGTGATGCCTTTGTTGGCGGCAACACTGTCTTTATCCAAATCTGTAACAACAGCACCATTCAATTTATCAGAGAGCTTAAACTTAGTGCGCAGGTCAGCGCTGATATCGCTTAACGTCATGCCCAAGGCTGTGCTGCTTGGCGAGACTGATTTTTTCTTTTCCGTGTCTTGTTGGGCAACCAGTTTTTCACCCTCTTCAAGCCTGCCCAAACTCACTTTCAGGTCTTGCTCTTTGCCATCGCGCAACACTGTCACTTTAATTTCTTTGCCGACTTCAGTTTCAGCAACAATCAACCGCAGGGCTTTTGAATCTTCAACAGAATGGCCATCCACAGCCGTTACAACATCGCCCGCTTTCAGCCCGCTTTTTTCACCAGGCCCACCTGCCGTCACATCCGCAATCAATGCCCCATGGGGCTTCGTCATGCCCATGCCTTCAGCGATATCAGGCGTTAAGGCTTGCAATTTCACACCAAGCCAACCGCGCCGTGTTTCACCATATTTTACCAGCTGCTCAACCACGCGTTTGGCGGTGTTGGAGGGCACTGAAAATCCAATACCAACCGAGCCACCCGTGGGCGAAAATATGGCGGTGTTGATACCCACAACTTGCCCATCAAGCGTAAACAATGGGCCACCCGAATTGCCTTTGTTGATGGCGGCATCGGTTTGCAAATAATCATCATAAGGGCCAGCGTTAATATCGCGGTTGCGCGCCGAAACAATACCCAGCGAAACAGACCCGCCCAAACCAAATGGATTGCCGATGGCAACGACCCACTCACCAATCCGCGCCTTGTCGCTATCGCCAAAGACAACCGCGGGCAAATCTTTATCTGGCTTCACACGAATAACCGCCAAATCAGTTTTTGGGTCATGCCCCACCAATTCAGCTTTCAACAAAGTGCCATCTTGCATATGCACCTGAATGTTCACCGCATCAGCAATCACATGGTTGTTGGTAACGATCAGTCCTTTAGGGTCAATCACAAAACCCGAGCCCATTGAATTGATCAAATTGTCATTGGGCGTTTGGTCTGGGACTTTTGGATCAGGTGCCGGGTCTGGCAGCTTTGGTTTGCCATCGCCATTTTGGCTTTCCTGCTGTTTGCGCTTCAAAAACTGGTCAAAGAAATCTTTGAATGGAGAATTCTCCGGCACCTTGGGTGCAGCGCCTTCACCTTCCGCCGACGTCGACTGCACAGAAATTTCCACAACGGCAGGCAAAATCTTTTCAACCAAATCTGCCACGTTTGGCAGTGCTTGCGCTTGCGCCATGGCAGGCATTGCGAGAATGTTTAATTGCACGGGAACAGGCGCAGCCAAAGCTGATAAAACCACACCCACCAACAATTTCGCTTTCAACGCCATGTCAAATTTCCTCACTCAATTTCTGTAACTTATTTTTGTGGAACCGCGCCATTTTCATTTTTGAAATAACGGAAAAATTCTGAATCAGGGCTCAACACCAAGCTGGTTCCACCCTGCCCCATGCTTTTGGCATAGGCCTGAAGCGAACGATAAAAGGCATAAAACTCAGGGTCTTTTTCATAAGCCGCAGCAAAGGTGCTGGCACGTTGGGCTTCACCAGCGCCGCGAATAATTTCAGATTGTCTGTCACCTTCTGAAACAATTTCCAAAACCTTGCGATCAGCTTCCGCCATCATCCTAACTTTTTGCGCCTCACCGGTTGAACGCAAATCTTGGGCTTCAATCAAGCGTTCAGATTTCATCCGATCAAACGTTGCGTCTAAAACTTCCTTCATCAAATCAGTTCGGCGAATACGCACATCCACAATTTCAATGCCCAAGGTCTGCGCCTCGGGTCGCACTTGATCACGAATTTCCTGCATCATCACATCACGATCTTCTGAAAGTGCTGCAACGAACGTGCGCTTGCCATAAGTCTGGCGCAGCGCCGCATTCAGCCGCGTATCAATGCGTTGCTTGGCAATGTCTTGATCAGCGCCAACGGTTTCGCGAAATTTCTGCGGATCAGAAATGCGAACGAAGGTTACGGTGTCGACCAGATATTGCTTCTTGTCTGAAACTTGCACGGCCATGTTGTCGCTGCTCCACATAAAAATGCGGTTTTCAACATCAACAATTTCATCGGCGATTGGCCATTTTAAATGTAGCCCGGGGTCTTTCACCACGCGAGAGACTTCACCAAAATGCACAACCAAAGCCGTCTGCCGTTGATCCACTTGAAAAACAGCCGTCCACAACAGGCCTAACAATGCCACGACCAAAACGGTAAGTGCGATACGAGCGGTTGTCATTAATTTGCACTCCCCTGTGTAATTGCAGGCAAGGGTAAATACGGCACCACACCTGATCCAGATTTGCCGGGCTCTAAGATAACTTTGTTGGAAGCAGCCAGAACTTTTTCCATAGTTTCCAAATAAAGCCGCGTTCTTGTCACATCCTTGGCCTTTGCATATTCAGTATAAATTTGGTCAAAGCGTTGCGCTTCACCTTTGGCCGTTGCTGTCATTTGCGCGGCATAGCCTTTGGCATCTTCCACGCGCTTTGCCGCATCACCTTCGGCATTGCGCGTTTTTTGTTTTGCATATTGTTCAGCGCCGTTGATGGAACGTTGTTGGTCTTGTTGGGCGCGTTGCACATCTTCAAACGCATCCTGCACTTGTGGCGGCGGAACGCCTTCAAATGCCAGCCCAGTGATTTGCACACCGGCATTGTATTCATCAAGCGTGCGTTGGATAATTTCAGTCACTTGGTTTTGAATAAGCAAACGCCCGGTTGTCAAAGCTTCAGTGGCAGGTGTTCGGCCAATAATTTCGCGCATGGCGCTTTCAGAAACGGTCTGCACCATGCGTTGCTGTTCTGAAACATTGAACAGAAATTTCTGCGGATCAGCAATTTTCCATAACACTTTGAATTTAATGTCGAGCAAGTTTTGATCGCCCGTTAACATCATGCCTTCATCGCCCGTGTCACCCAAAGACGTTTGGTTTTCTGCGGCCACTGGCAAAACTTCCATACGGTCGACAGGCCACGCAGCAAAATGCAAACCGGGTGCAACTGTACGGTTATAGGCACCCAAGCGCAGCACCATGCCGCGCTCATCTGGCTGAACTTGATAGATTGAATTATATGCCCAAAACGCCGCAAAAGCTGCCAGCGGAATAAGCCAGCCCACTTTGCCGCCATTGGGCAGAAGTGATTTTAATTGGTCGCGGCCCTTGTTGATTAACTCATCCAGATCAGGCGGCCTGTTGCCCGAACCATTGTTGCGATTGCCACCAGGCCCTCCCCAAGGCCCACGATCGCCCGTTGGTTTTGGTTTGCCGTCATCGTCTTGGTTCCAAGGCATGGATTAACTTTCTTCAAATCAGCTATGGGATATAGATAGGGAGCGACGCTTAGAATGTCTATGTGCGCAGATAAATCAACGTTTCAAAGGCCGCAGAGTCTTTTTCACCTTTTTCGTAACTTTGGCGTTCATCAACCCGCCATTGCGCTGGGTCAAGTTCGGCCAAAAATGTATCGCCTTCAACGTCCGCCAAAACTCGCGTGAGGTAAATTTTGCTAGCCAAAGACAAAAACATCTTAAATATTTCAGCGCCACCAATAACACAAATTTCTGTGGGTTCTCCGACACTTGCAAGCTTTAGCGCAGATGCAGCATCAGCGGCAATCAGGCAGCCTTTTTCTGAAAAATTCGGGTTGCGACTAATCACAATATTGGCCCGCCCCGGCAAAGGTTTGCGCGGCAAGCTGTCCCACGTTTTTCGCCCCATGATAACGGGCTTTCCTAAGGTGACAGCTTTAAACCATTTGAGATCAGACGGGATGTGCCACGGCAAAATGCCGCCCCTGCCGATGACACCATTTTGTGAGATGGCATAAACCAACGCGATCTTGCTCACTGGGCTAAATCCAACAAGGCTTGGTCGTGCAAGCTGCAATATGAATTGCCCGCATCAATCTCTGCGCCCACTTTTTTATAAAGCCTTTGGGCGTTTTCATTCCAATCTTTTACCAGCCAAAAAACTTTGTGATAGCCGCGAGAGATTGCCGTTTTGGCAATGTTTTTTAAAAGCGCTTCCGCGACGCCCAAGCGCCGAAAGTTTTTTAAAACCACAACATCTTCAAGATACATAACCTCTTGCCCCCGCGATGTGGCATAGCTTCTGTGCCATAATGCCGATCCTGCAAAGGCACCATCGACAAATGCCAGCAAGGCCCCAATTAGCGGGTTGGCGCAAAACAAGTCGCGCTCAAAGTCTGAAGCTTGGGCTGTCATTCCCTCGCCCCAACCGTGGCTTGAGCCTAATTCTTTTGTGGTCAACATCAACAAAGCGCCATCACCAACTTGCGCGGGGCGAACCTCAATCACGAATGCCCACCCAAGCTTAAAAGCGTTATAGAACTCATCGCATTCCATGCCGCGTGGCAAGCAATTGTCACCCACAGACTGCCAAACCGCAAAAGCAAAGTGCCAAGCAACAGGCCCATCACAAAAATCAATCCAACATTAACCCATGGTGCCGCACCCGCATGGGCCACGCCCCAAAGTGCAGAAGTGATAAGAACTGCGCCGGGCCTTCCCACCACGGTGTTGGTGAGGCCTGCAAACAATATTCCGCGAAACAAAAATTCTTCCGCCAAGGGCGCTGCCAACACAATGCTGGGCAAGGCAAAGGCAAAAAGCCTTGGGTCAGCGGACAAACTGGTCATGGTTTTTTCAACCACCCCAAGCTCTTTTGCTGGGTCAATGCCCAAGCTGGCATAAAGCACGCTTGCCAAAAGAAGAATGGCCACAGAGAATCCAACAATCAAAACAGGCCAACCCAAAAGACCAAAGCGGGGCCAATGCAAAGGCAATTGGCCTTGGCCTTGGGCCAGCCCAAACTTTGAAACATAAAGTGCCAAAAACACAGCTGGCACAGCGGCCGGAAACATGCCGATAATGCTGGCTTGCAGAAACTTTGAATAATCATCGGGCAGCTTCTGGCTTAAGCCCATAATCGATCCATCAAACATAAAATGAAACAACCCGAAAGCCACGATAATTTGCAAAATTTGAAATAGCAAAAACACGGCAACAAAAAGCCCAACAGCACGCCAAAAGCCTTGTTGTTTTTGCGTTGGATAATTCCAGCCTTTAAGTGCTGCTAAAAAATCAGAACCAAACATTCTCACACAGCCACCGGCGCAGAAATTGCTGCTTCAGGTGTGTAATCAATAATTTCAAAATCTTCGAACATAAAATCTTCCAGTGAATGCACTTGGCGTTTAATTTTCAACGTTGGCAATTTTTGCGGGCTACGCGTCAATTGTAATTGCGCCTGTTCCATGTGGTTTGAATAAAGATGCGCGTCGCCCAATGTGTGCACAAAATCCCCAACCTTCAGCCCAGTCACATGCGCCACCATGTGGGTGAGCAATGCATAGGAAGCAATGTTAAACGGCACGCCTAAGAAAATGTCGGCAGACCTTTGGTAGAGCTGACACGATAACTTTCCATCCGCCACATAAAACTGAAAAAGGCAATGGCAAGGCGGCAAGGCCATTTTGTCAACATCAGCCGGGTTCCACGCTGTCACCATCAAACGCCGTGAATCGGGCGATGATTTTATTCGTGAAATCACCTGCCCCAGCTGGTCTAAAGTTGAACCATCGCGCATCGGCCAAGACCGCCATTGCGCACCATAAACTGGGCCAAGATCGCCATTTTTGTCGGCCCATTCATCCCAGATGGAAACTTTATTGTCATTAAGATATTTGATGTTGGTATCGCCGCGAATGAACCACAACAGTTCATAAATAATCGAACGCAGGTGCAGTCTTTTAGTGGTGACAAGCGGAAAGCCATCGGCCAGATTATAGCGCGACTGATGCCCGAACACAGACTTGGTGCCCGTTCCCGTGCGATCAGTTTTAACAATGCCATGGTCATAAACATGGCGCATCAAATCAAGATATTGTTTCATGCGGCGCAACATAGTGCTTTGGCATGATTCCGCAAAATAAAAGCGGCAGTGCCAAAAGGCGCCCGCCGCTAAACTCAAGATAAGGCAATCAGCCGGTTAATTTGCCCAAATTACCAGTTGCCTCGGCCACGAGATAATAAACTGTCACGCGATGTTTCGTGCGATCGGCCTTCATTTTTTCTCCAGCGGCACGAACAGCAGCTTCAGCAGGCCCTGCGGCCATGCCCAGCTTTTTCGCACAAAACCCATCGACCACGCGCTTAACTTCTGCCGGGTCTGTCATCGAAACAAATTGTGAATCTTTGCCCTTCAAAGCAATTCCGCAATATTTTACGATTGCATCCACTGCAGCAGCGTTCACATTGGAAGCATACTTCTTTACGTCATCAATATAGTCGACCATTAAATCCCCCCTTTGATGGGTTTTTCACAACCAATACGGCTGCGAAGACAACCCTAGCATTGCATTCGATTGATTAAAAGCGCAGAATTGCAGTCTTTATTTTCCATTGAAAGCATCCTATATACAACACGTCAACGCTCGCAAGGGCGGCTGACTATGGTGATAAACGGCTAACGCAATAAGCTTTTCGGACCCGGGGGCAGTACCCGGCGCCTCCACCAAAGCGACTTCTCTCTTGAAGTCGCGTTGATGGGGGCGAAACAGGATCGACGAGGGTGTAAAGGTTGGTTTTTTGCCCGTGATGGTTCCGACGTGTCGGGCTAATTTCTAGTTGCAAACGATAAC
>JAYWFC010000111.1:0-10960 GCA_043778995.1 Aestuariivirga sp. | reverse complement strand
CCCAGATGGTGCTTATGTGAAGAAATGGATCCCGGAATTGGCCTCTGTGCCAACTGAATTTATCCACTGCCCTTGGGATATGCCAGTGCCGCCCAAAGCTTACGCAAGGCCGATGGTGAACCACGGCGAAGCGCGCAACCGAGCGCTGGCGGCGCTGAAAACCTTAAAGAATGTCAGTTAGTCGTATTTTGGTTTGAAAGTTGGGCCCAAGTATTGGGTTGGGCCAACATTTGTTGCAAATAGGCCAAGTTCGCTTCAACCTGTTCCGGCGGCAAATCTGCGCTGGCTATTTTGCGGGCTTCATCAAAATGGCCGCCAAGACCCACAACCAAGGCTAGGTTTTGGCGAATGCGAGGTTGCGCGGCTGAACCCGGCTGGGCCATAGCACTTCTTAAAATTTTCTCGGCCTCAGACAATTTGCCCTGAAGCGCATAAGACATGGCCATATTATTTTGGATGGAAAGGGAGCCCGGTTGAAGCGCCAAGGCTTTTGTATATTCTTGGCGGGCCATTTCATATTGGCCTTGTTGGTCATAGGCCGAACCCAAGGCTGAAAGCGATCTCCAGTCATTGCCATCAGCGGCAACCGCGCGCGTTAAAACCACAACGGCCTCGCCGGGGCGTTGGGCCGCCAAAAGCTGTTTGCCGATGCGGGCTTGCAATGCATTGTCAGCGGGGTGTGAGATGGATACAGATTTTAACACGTCAATTTGCGTGTCTGTCTGGCCAAGCTTTTCAAGCGCTGCTGCATAGTCAAAGCCAATTTGAACATCACCCGGATGGGCCGCCCATTGTTTTGACAGTTCTTGGGTTTTCACGAAAGATCCAGCTTGCGTCCCACCAGCAGCAGGCACCAAACTTCCTGTGGTTACAGGATCAGCAGAAAGTTTCGCATCTTTGCTCGTGCAGCCTGCGCCTAAAACCGCGACCAAAACCAACGGAAAAGCAGTGTTCCGCAAGAATGAAGATGAAAATTGGCGCATTAAAACCTCTGAACAAACTGTCTGTGGTTTACAATGCTGTTTTTTCCTCAATAAACTATTAACCATAGGCAAAGGCAGATTCGAAGGAAGCATCATGGTAAAAGCCGAGGAAATTTTTAAAGCCGCAAAGGGCCAAAAACCCATCGCATTGCGTGTTGTCAGCAAGGCCGATCTGGCCAAGGCTGCCCCGCTGCAAAAGCGCTTGGCGGCCGCCCATGGGTTTGAAGCGGCAAGCTTGGCCTTGCTGGCCCATTCAAACGACAGGGGCGATATAACCGAATATTGGGTGGGCGCACCCAGTGCTGATGCTGATCCATTTGCCTTGGGCTCCATCGCCAGCAAATTGCCCGCTGGCCATTATCAATTTTCGACAACACTCGACAATGCCCACCTTGTGGCCTTGGGTTGGGCTCTGGAGCTTTATCGCTATGACCCATTTCGCAAAACCAATGCCAAACGGGTGAGCTTGGCTGTGCCCAATTCAGTTAATCTCCAACAGCTTTGCGCCGAGGTGAATGCCAGTTTTGCAGTGCGCGATTTGATCAATGCGCCCGCCAATCTTTTGGGCCCTGCTGAGTTGGAAGAGGCAGCACGCAACATTGCCGCCGCCCACAAAGCCAAGTTTAAAACCATTGTCGGCAAGGAGCTGGCCAAAGAATTTCCTTTGATTGCAGTTGTTGGCCAAGCCTCAACGCGGCCCCCACGTCTGATTGAATTCATATGGGGCAAGTCAACAGATCCTAAAGTGACATTGGTGGGCAAGGGCGTTTGTTTTGATACGGGCGGCCTTGATATCAAACCATCGGCTGGCATGTTGTTGATGAAAAAAGACATGGGAGGTGCGGCCAATGTGTTGGGTTTGGCGCAATTAATCATGCAGGCACAATTGCCAGTGCGTTTGCGCGTGCTCATTCCCGCTGTTGAAAATTCCATTGCGGGCAATGCTTTCAGGCCCGGCGACGTTTTCAAAACCCGAAAAGGTTTAACCGTTGAAATTGGCAACACCGATGCGGAAGGTCGTTTGGTTTTGTGTGAAGCCTTGGCTTGGGCTGATGAAGAATCACCCGATTTGCTGCTTGATATGGCAACATTAACAGGGGCGGCCCGCGTGGCTTTGGGCCCAGATCTACCACCGTTTTATACTGATGATCAAAAGCTAGCCGCCCGCATTGCGCATCACGCAATGGCGGTTAACGATCCCCTGTGGCAACTGCCTTTGTGGAAGCCTTATGAGAGCATGATCGACACGCCCATTGCCGATGTGAACAATGCTGGTGCGGGTGGTTTTGCTGGCTCCATCACAGCAGCACTGTTTCTCAATCGCTTTGTTGAAAAGGCAAAATCTTATGTGCATTTTGATGTGTTTGGTTGGGTGCCAAATGCCAAACCGGGAAGGCCAAAAGGCGGCGAGGCTCAAGCAATGCGTGCGATGTTCGCGGTGATTGCCGAGAAATATCAGAGATAAGTGATGAACCCAAAGGTTGATCTTTTTCTCAATTCCGAAAAAAACTGGGTGCCTGAAATGCGTGCGCTGCGCCAGATTGCTTTGGCCAGTGGCATGCAGGAAGATTTCAAATGGTATAAACCCTGTTATAGTTTGAACGGCAGCAATATCGTTCTTATTCATGGTTTCAAAGACTATTGCGCGCTGTTGTTTCACAAGGGCGCATTGTTGAAAGACCCCTCAGGCATTCTTGTTCAACAAACTGAAAATGTGCAGGCCGCCCGCCAAATTCGCTTCACCAAGCTTGCGCAAATTGTTGAAATGAAACCAATAATCGAAAGCTTTATCGAACAGGCAGTGGCCAATGAAAAAGCGGGCTTAAAGGTTGAGATGAAGAAGCCATCGGAGCTTCAACTGCCAGATGAATTTGTTGCAAAACTGGATGAACTGCCCAAACTGAAAGCTGCGTTTCAAGCCTTAACACCTGGGCGGCAAAAGGCTTATCAATTGTTTTTTACAGGTGCGAAACAATCCAAAACCCGGGTGGCCAGAATTGAAAAATCCATCCACTCTATTTTGGCGGGCAAGGGCTTGAATGATTAGAAACAGGCTTGCTTATTTTGCACAATAAGCGAGAATGAAACGGTTCCGAAACGAAGGCCAATGTCCATGCCTCTTCCGCTTTCAACTGCTCAAGCCTTGCAACTGTGGCACGATGTGGGCTTGGCCCAAGTGAAAGACGATGAGCCAGATTTATCTCTGCGGCAGATCACAATTTTATTGGTGATCTATCTGGAAGCGCCGCCCCACACAGTGCGCGGCCTAGCCTTTAAATTGAATGTCTCGAAACCTGTGGTCACCCGCGCCTTAGATGCCATGGGCAAATTGGAACTTGTATCGCGGCGGCGTGATGCAACCGATATGCGCAATGTGTTAATCCAACGCACGGTAAAAGGGTCTTTGTTTTTGGAACGATTGGGCGATTTGATCGCCGCCCACGCCAAGGAGATTTAAGTGAAAGTTCTTGATCCACGCCTGAATGCCATGCGCCCAGATATGGCCGATGAGACCTTGCGTGGCCAAATTGATGCACAGCATTTTGTGACGGGTATAAAGTTTCAAATTTCCAGACCCATCGTATCTGTTCTCAAACGCCCCGAAAAAGATGCGCCCCAAACTACGCAAGCCTTATTGGGCGAGATGTGTTTGGTGTTTGAAAACAAAAATGGTTGGGCGTGGGTGAAGCTGTTGCGCGACAGCTATGTTGGATATGTTGAAGCTTCTGCTCTTAACTCTGAAATCGTTGTCCCCACCCATAAAGTGCTTGTGCCTTCAACCTTGGTCTATCCAAAGCCCGATATAAAATCAGGCCCGGTTCAGTTTCTGCCGCGCCATGCACACGTGGCGGTTACTTCACAAAGAGGCAGATTTGCAGCGAGCCATTCGGGTGGGTTTATATTCGCAGCTCATCTTGCCGCGTTGAATGCTAAGGCCCAGGATTTTGTAGCCATAGCGGAAGACTATCTCAACGTGCCTTACTATTGGGGCGGCAAATCGATCTATGGTACGGATTGTTCTGGCTTGGTGCAAACCGCGCTGCAAGCCTGTGGCATTGAAGCCCCACGTGATTCGGATATGCAGGAAAACACCTTGGGCCACGTGGTTGCAGACCATCATAATTTGCGCCGTGGCGATTTAATTTTCTGGCCGGGCCATGTGGGCATCATGCAAAATGCAACTCAACTGCTTCATGCAAACGGGCACACCATGAAAACCACAAGTGAAACACTCGCAGATGTTGTATCGCGCTCAGATAAGCCCATCTCATCGATCAAGCGGCTGGCCTAGCCGCCTTTTTCCTGCCGCAAAATAACCTTGCCATCGCCCGTTTCACGCTGCTTTGACGCCGCGATTGGTCTTCAGTCTGGCTTCATCGAGACGGGGAATCGGCGAGGCGACAACAAGACTTTCACCTTCCCATTTTCCCGTCACACCTAAATGATCCGTGGCTGCTCCTGTCGCCGTCCCGAGTTGTTGCGGATCTTGAGGCCCGTTCAAATGCGTAAGTTTTGAACGGGCCTCTCCCCTTTTCATATCGCAGGGATTCCGAATCAGTTTATGATTTGTTCCATGCAGTTTGAAACGCCCATTATTCAATTTGGTTCCCACTCTCTAAGCGCTTTTGATTTGATCATCGCGGCCATGGCGCTTGGCATATTTCTGCTGGTGCTGGCGGTTGTTCTGGCGTGGCGAGGCCAATCAAACCGAACCGCCGAACGCCTTGAAGCGCAAAACCGCAGCGCTGATCTGGAATATCGCTTGGCCGAGCTTTCGGGCGTACTCAATCATTTTTCGGCCCAAGCCCAAAGCAACCAGGTGCATTTGCAGCGTTCAATCGATGAGCGATTGGAAGCCGTTGGCCAGCGCGTGGGTCAGGGCCTCACCGAACAATCCCAACGCACCACGCAATCTCTGGGCGCATTGCATGAACGCTTGGCGGTGATTGATGCAGCACAGGCAAACCTCGCCAATCTTTCTGGGGAAATGCTGTCTCTCAAGGATATTCTGAATAACAAACAAACCCGGGGCGCATTCGGCCAAGGCCGCATGGAAGCCATTGTGTCTGATGGTCTACACAGCAAGGCCTTCGAATTTCTGGCGACGCTTTCCAATGGCACAAGGCCTGATTGCGTCATCTCGCTGCCTGATTCAAAGTTGAAATTGGTGATTGACGCCAAGTTTCCACTCGAAGCCTATAATGAAATGCGTGCGTCGACGGACGATGTTGCGCGCAAATCGGCAGAGCAACGGTTACGTGGTGATATGGCCAAACATGTTAAAGATATTTCTGAAAAATATCTGATCAGCGGCGAAACCCATGAAACCGCAATCATGTTTGTGCCATCTGAATCTGTCTATGCCGAGCTCAATGAAAAGTTTGAAGACATTGTACAAAAGGCCCATCGGGCGCGGGTTATTTTAGCCTCGCCCAATGTGTTGATGTTGCTCATTCAAACCATGCAAGCCATTGTGCGTGATGCAGCCATGCGCGAGCAAGCGGGCGTTATTCAAGCTGAAGTGATTAAAATGTTGGAAGACGTTAACCGCATGAATGATCGCTTGGGCAACATGCGAAAACATTTTGGCCAAACCACGACGGATCTGGATGAGCTGACCACATCAACCAACCGCGTATTAAAACGCGCTCAGAAAATTGAAAGCTTGGAATTGGATGATGCCCCCGCTCTGGCAGAAGCTGCTAGGCCCAGACTGATTAAATAGTTTATACTGGTCTTATGAAACACGCTGATCCTGTCGCCATTCTGCAAGACCTTATCCGCTGCCCCTCTGTCACCCCGCATGAGGGCGGCGCCATGGCTTATCTTGAAACGCTTTTGTCCAACGCAGGCTTTCAATGTCACCGTCTGATTTTTACAGATAAAGACACGCCTGATATTGATAATCTTTTTGCGCGCTTTGGAACGGCCTCTCCACATCTATGCTTTGCTGGCCACACCGATGTTGTGCCTGCGGGTGATGAAAGCCTGTGGTCACACCAACCCTTTGCAGGCGAAATTGCTGACGGCAAAATCTATGGGCGCGGTGCCACAGATATGAAAGGTTCAGTTGCCGCCTTTGCTGCTGCTGCATTGGATTATGTTGGCACGAAAGGCATCAAACCCGGCAGCATTTCATTTTTAATCACCGGCGATGAAGAAGGCCCTGCGGTCAACGGCACGGTGAAAGTTTTGCAGTGGATGAAAGAGCACGGCCATGTGCCAGACCATTGCTTGGTGGGCGAGCCTTCTTGCGTTGATCAGCTTGGCGACACCATGAAAATTGGCAGGCGCGGATCGTTGAGTTTTCAAGTCACTGTTCATGGTCGGCAAGGCCATGTGGCCTATCCGAATAAGGCTGATAATCCGGTGCCCAAACTTGCCCGCTTCATTGACCGGATTTCCCACGCCAAGCTTGATGATGGCAATGAACATTTTGATCCTTCAAGTCTGGTCGTCACATCGTTTGACGTGAACAATCCGGCGACCAATGTTATTCCTGCCAAAGCCATCGCAAAATTCAACGTGCGCTTTTCGCCTGAACACAATCCAGTTTCACTGAAGGCCTTTGTCGAAAAACACATCGAGGCTGTGAAAGCTGAACTTGGTGGCGTGTGGCAGATGGTTACCCATGAAGGAGCAGACGCTTTTATCACTGCGCCCGGCGCATTTGTGGGGCTGGTTCAAGATGCGGTGGAACAAGAAACTGGATTGGTGCCAAAGCTTTCAACATCTGGCGGCACATCTGATGCACGGTTTGTGAAAGACTATTGCCCAGTTCTGGAATTTGGCCCCACCAATGCCAGCATTCACCAAACCGATGAACATTTAGATATTGAAGAACTGAAAGCCACAACCCGAATTTATGCGCGTGTAATCGAGGCTTATTTCGGCGTCTCGTCGTAAACCACTTCAACCAGATAAAGCCCATCGGGCGGGCAAACGGGGCCACAACGTGTGCGGTCTTTTGCTTCCAACGCATGTTTCATTTCAATCACAGGCCAACGCCCTTGGCCCACGCGCACCAAGCTTCCCACAATCGAACGCACTTGATGATGCAGGAATGATCGTGCTTCAGCGCGAATTTCAATCATGTCGTCAAAACGCATCACATCCAAACGGTCGAGCGTTTTAACAGGCGAAGCGGCTTGACATTCAGCGGCGCGAAAAGTTGTAAAATCATGCTGCCCCACCAGATATTGCGCGGCTTCATGCATCGCATCCACATCAAGCTCAGTCGGCACTTGCCACACTTTGTTTTTATCAAGGGCGGCAGGTGAACGGCGATTGAGAATACGGTAAAGATAACGCCGCTTGATTGCTGAAAAACGCGCTTCAAAATCGGCGGGCACTTCTTCAGCAACAAGCACACTTACCAAATGCGGGCGCACATTGCCGTTAATCGCATTGACAAGTTCAAAAGTTTCCCAAGTTTTGGGTGAATCAAAATGTGCAACTTGCGCCAAAGCATGAACGCCCGTGTCTGTGCGACCAGCACCATTCACCGTGATGGGCTGTCTATGCAGTTTCGCCATTGCCGCTTCAAGAACGCCTTGAACCGTTATGGCATTGGGCTGAAACTGCCAGCCGAAAAAACCGGTGCCATCATATTCGATGATCAGTTTATAGCGCGGCATCAGGTGTATTCCGCATCTTCGTCAACAATAAAGCCTTGCCGGAAAGTATCGGCATCCATTACGCCTTTGCCTTCTCGCTGCAGGGTTACAAACTCAATATATTCAGGATGAAGTGGATCACCACATACATGATAGAATTTTGCTTCGTCAGGTTTTTCCAAAACGCGCGCCTTCAGTATTTTCACGCGAACACTGTTGATGAAGCACCACGCACCCGGAAAAGGCGACAGGCCATTAATATGATTGCACACTTCAATTGAGGGTCTTGAAAAATTGACTTGAGCCGATTCGGAAAAAATTTTGGCTTCGGCCTTGTCAATCTTCTTGGCATAGGTCACGCCTTCGGTGGGTTGAATTGTTCCGTGTGCGGATGGATTGTGCAAAACCTCAACCATCATCTTGGCACCCAAAGCCGCCAATTCATCATGCAGGGAACCTGCCGTCGTGTCTGGCGTAATGGGCAAAGCCCGCATGGCCATAACGGGCCCGGTGTCTAAGCCTTCTTCCACTCGCATAATCGAAACGCCGGATTGTTTATCCCCGGCCATAATGGCGCGTTGGATGGGGGCAGCGCCCCGCCAGCGTGGCAACAGCGAAGCATGAACATTAAAACAGCCAAACTTCGGGGCATTTAAAATGGGTTTCGGCAATAACAAGCCATAGGCCACAACCACGGCGGCATCAGCTTTGAAAGACAAAAACCGCAAATGTTCAGATTCAGATTTCAAGCTGGCAGGCGTTAAAACCGTTAACCCTTGCGCCTCTGCAAATTGATGCACGGGTGTTTTTGTCAGCACCATGCCACGCCCGGCGGGTTTTGGCGGTTGAGAATAAACGCAGGCAATCTCATGGCCCGCCGCCACCAGTGCTTTTAAGGTTGAAACCGCAAAATCTGGCGTGCCCATAAAAATCAGGCGCATCAAAGCTTGCCCAGCTTTTCAGCCTTCTGGAATTTCTTGATCACCCGGTCGCGTTTTAATTTTGAAATATGATCAATGAACAAGACGCCATTCAAATGGTCAATTTCATGTTGCAAACAGGTGGCGGCAACGCCCTTGGCATGAATTTCCAAGGCCTCGCCCATGCGGTCAAGATAACGCACTTTCACTTCCAGCGGGCGCTCAACCATTTCATAAAAATCGGGGATGGAAAGGCAGCCCTCTTCATAATCCCCCATTTGCGGCGATGACCAGACAATCTCTGGATTGGCCAAGAACAAAGGTTGCGGGGCCTCGCCTTCTCTGGACACGTCAATCACCACCATGCGCCGCGCCTCGCCAATTTGAATGGCGGCAAGGCCAATGCCGGGCGCATCATACATGGTTTCCAACATGTCATCAAAAAGCCGACGTGCGCTTTCGTCCACCGTTTTCAGGGGCTGTGAAACCTGCCGCAAGATCTTTTCATCTGGCAGCCTTATGATGGATTTAACGCTCATAAATGGTGAGATAGGCGAGCAAGCAGAACTGGTCAACGATCCGTTGCTTCAATTCGGACAAGTTCACAAATCACTTGAAAAGCAATTCTAATTGTTCCATTTATGTTCTAAATTGGAGTTTGGCAGATGGCGACGCAAAAAACTTTTTACCACGCAGGCACCGAGAAAAAATTGAAAGCGCTGGAGAACTATATGACGAGTTATTTAAGCGTCATGTCGAAGCAATCATTTGAAACCATTTATATTGATGCCTTCGCTGGCTCAGGCGAGCTTCCATTTAACGCAGCGACGGGTCTTTTCAAAGATGAGATTGCTAGCGAAGATTTTGTTCAAGGTTCGGCGCTACGGGCTCTGGGTCTGGAGAGAAAGTTTTCAAAGTATGTGTTCATCGAAAAGAGTAGAGCGAAACTCGACGAGCTGAAGGAAAAATTATCAGGGTATAATAATTTAAGTGATCGTGTTGAATTTATTCAAGGAGACGCAAGCGTAGAAGTCAAGCGACTGTGCCCATATCTGAAAAATGCGAATGTCAGAGCGTTGGTCTTTCTTGATCCCTTTGGCAATCAAGTTGACTGGGATCTATTGAGTTCTCTTGCTGAAACAAAACACGTAGACTTGTGGTATCTATTTCCTGCAATGCTTGGAGTATATCGCCAAATTGGAAATGCAAATGCGAAAGTAACTGACGAACAAAATGCGTCGATGACAAGACTATTCGGCCCACACGATTGGAGGCGCGCTTTTATTGAGCGCACCGAAGTGAATGACTTGTTTGGCTCTACCGAAGTTTCAAAAAAAATTGCTGATGTCGAAGACATTACTCGATTTAAAATTAAATGTTTAAAAACAATTTTTGAGGGCGGGGTGTCAGACAAATGGTTACCGCTTGGCAGAAACGGCGCACATTGGTACTCGTTGATTTTCGCGATAGCTAATCCTGCTCCACTTGCAGTGAGAGCTGGACACAGCATCGCAAATCACATTATGGACTACAGCTAATATGGCAGGCTTATCAGATATTGAATGGACAGACGCGACATGGAATCCTGTTGCGGGATGCTTGTTGATTTCACCTGGCTGCACCAATTGTTATGCAATGCGCATGGCGGCACGCCTTCAAGCAATGAAGCATGAAAATTATATTGGTACAGTTCGGAAAAGTGGTGGACGACCCGTCTGGACAGGTAAGGTTAAACTTATTGAAGAGGCGCTGAATGTGCCAATGAAGTGGAAAAAGCCACGCAAGATTTTTGTGAACTCGATGTCGGATTTATTTCAAGATGGTGTTCCTGAAGAATTTATCGCGCGGGTTTGGGCGACAATGCTTTCTGCTGATCAACATATCTATCAAGTTTTGACGAAGCGACCAGACAATATGAAACGCATTGTTGATCAGCTTAAATTGAAAGCCGCCAAACATATTTGGCTCGGAACGTCAGTTGAAAGTGAGAGATTTGTCAATCGTATTGATACTCTAAGATCAACAAACGCAGGTGTGCGGTTTATTTCTTTCGAACCATTACTTGCTTCTGTTGGCAAAGTGAATCTTAAAAAAATTGACTGGGCAATCGTCGGAGGAGAATCCGGCCCTTCCGCTCGCCCGATGGAACCGCGCTGGGTGGAGGAAATTCGTGAGCAGTGCGAACAGGCGGGTTCAGCATTTTTCTTTAAGCAATGGGGCGGTACAAACAAAAAAGCCAGAGGGCGAGAATATCGTGGTCGAACTTGGGATGCCTATCCTAACGTGCACGTTTCTGCCTGAGCCCTTGCCAAGTTTCCAAAAACCCACCATATAGCCCCTCGAGAGGTTGGCCTGCGGACGTATCGCTCGCCAACTTGGTCAGGACCGGAAGGTAGCAGCCATAACGAGACCTTTATGGGTTGCTCGTCCAGCCTCTCAC
>JAYWFC010000110.1:0-11034 GCA_043778995.1 Aestuariivirga sp. | reverse complement strand
CATGGAAATGTGGCATCCGAATCCTGATTTCTTTTTTAATCCAGGTGGCGGCCCAGTTCTCGACATGGGGCCTTATTACATCACCAATCTGATCAATTTAATTGGCCCGGTTAAGCGTGTATCTGCTCTTCTCGGTACAGGCCGCAAAGAGCGCACAATCAACAGCCAACCGAATAATCCACGCAATGGTGAAAAGTTGAAGGTGAAGATTCCAACGACGTATCATGCGTTGCTTGAATTTGCCACGGGCGCTTGTGTCACTGTTTCGTTGTCGTGGGATGTGTGGGCTCACAAACATCAAAACATGGAAATTTATGGTCAAACAGGCGCCATGTTTGTGCCAGATCCAAATTTCTTTGGTGGTGATGTTATGATTGCAGGTGCCGACCAAAAGCCAAATGTTTTGAAGGCTTGGGATCATCCCTTCCAGAAAAACAATTGGGGCCATGCCAACTCCCAAACGGATGTTGTCTGGGCCAATTATCGTTGCGCAGGGCTTGCTGATATGGCTGATGCCATCAACAAGAAAAAACTGGCGCGTTGTGATGTTTCAATGGTTGCCCATGTTGTTGAAGTGATGACAGCAATGATGGAAGCAGGCACGAAGAAAAAAGTGGTAACGCTGAAATCAACCTGCAAGCGGCCAGCACCCTTCGGGCCCGCTGAAGCCCGCGCGTTGTTGAAATGACCGAAATGCAATATCGGCGATGCGGGCGCAGCGGGTTGTTGCTGCCCGCCTTGTCGCTTGGCCTGTGGCATAATTTTGGGGCTGGCCACCCTCATAAATTAAAGCGCGATCTGTGTGCAAAGGCTTGGGATCTGGGCATTACGCATTTTGATTTGGCCAACAACTATGGGCCGCCCCCTGGCTCTGCCGAAGAAGCCTTCGGCAAAATTTTGCAGCAAGACTTCAAGGCCCACCGTGATCAGATGATCATTTCCACCAAGGCCGGTTATCATATGTGGGATGGGCCTTATGGCGAATGGGGCAGTCGCAAATATATGCTGGCAAGTCTAGACCAAAGCTTGAAGCGCATGAATTTGGCCTATGTGGATATTTTTTATTCACATCGGTTTGACCCCAACACCCCGCTTGAAGAAACCATGGGCGCGTTGGATTTTGCGGTTCGCTCTGGCCGCGCACTTTATGTGGGCATTTCAAATTATCCGGCAGAACAAATTAAAAAGGCCACCGCAATTTTGCGCGGGCTTGGAACGCCATGCCTTATCCATCAGCCGCGCTATAATATGTTGCAGCGTGAACCTGAAGTTGGTGGCGCTTTTGAAGCGGCCGATGAAGCCGGAGCCGGAACCATTGTGTTTTCGCCTTTGGCGCAAGGCTTATTGACTAATAAATATCTGGGCGGCGTTCCCAAAGGCAGCAGGGCAACATACAATCAGTTCCTGAAAGAGAGTTCGATTGATGGCGCAACCGTTGCTCGGCTGAAAAAGCTTAATATGATTGCTGAAAAGCGCGGGCAAACCTTGGCCCAAATGGCAATTGCGTGGGTTCTGCGCAAAAAGTCCATCACATCGGCCTTGATTGGTGCAAGCAAGCCTGCACAAATTGAAGACAGTGTTGGCGCTTTAAAGAACGCGATATTCAATGCCGCAGAATTGCGAGAAATTGAACACGTATTGAAAAAGCAAGATGAAAATTAATTTTTAACTATGGAGCCCGCACTTCCCGAAAATGTGAGAGTTGTAGCAGTTGGCGATATTCATGGAATGTTGAGTGAATTGCGCCAATTGAATGAACGACTGATTGCAAATGAAAATTTATCAGCAACAAAATTGAACGCGCTACAAACAGTTTATGTCTACCTCGGAGACTATGTTGATCGCGGCCCCAATAGTGCGGGCGTTATTGAGTATCTCATAGCCTTCAAAAATGCACTGAATGCGAATGACAAAATTATATTTTTGCGCGGCAATCACGAACAACTGCTTCTCGATTTTCTAGAAAAGCAAAACGATGAAACTCCATTTTGGCTTCGCAGTGGTGGCTATGAAATGTTGGAATCCTATGGCGTTTTTTTGAAGCGCAATCCAAATGCGTCACAAATCAGTGCCGCACAATTAGAATTTCGAAAGAAGTTACCCACACCGCACTTGAAATTTTTACAAGACACGCAACTCTTCTATTCAGTTGGCGATTACTTTTTTTGCCATGCCACTGTCGATCCTAAAGTTAGTTTGGAAAAACAAACTGCAAAAGATTTGTTGTGGTCGCGCGATACAAAATATCTCGATGATAATTTTATCGGCAATTACATCGTTCACGGCCACACGCCCGTGAAAAAACCAATTTTGGCGGCAGGACATATCAATATAGATACAGGTGCCTATGCATCGGGTGAATTAACTGCACTGGTATTATTCGGGACTGAAAAATATTTTGGCTCAAACAAAGTTGAATTTACGAAAGCTGTGTGACCACCGCAAATCTTGATTTTGAAATGCGATCTTAAATCAAGGCCCAATCGCGTTTGGTTTGATCAAAGGCGTGAAGTTCCCCCAAGGCAATATCAAACCATGCGCCATGCACACCAAGTTCGCCCTTGTTTTCACGCGCGCGCAGCCAGGGGAAGGTGCGCAGATTGGCCAGTGAATGTTCAACCGATGCATGTTCAACCGCTGTTTGCAGGTTATGGTTATGGTCGTGATCTGTGCTGCGATCTTGGCGCACAGTTTCAGCCACGTCTTTCACATCTGTCATCCATTTTCCGATAAAGTCGCCTGAACTCAAGGGATCGCCACCTTCCACCACCGCGCGAATGCCGCCACATCGCCCATGGCCCATAACCACCACATCCTTCACACCAAGCGAAAGAATGGCAAATTCCAAGGCAGCACTCGTTGCGTGGTGTTTGCCATCGGGCGCATAAGGCGGCACAAGATTGGCCACATTGCGCATCACAAAAATTTCGCCAGGCCCCGCATCAAAAATTGTTTCAGGTGCTGCACGGCTGTCACAGCAGGCAATAATCATTAATTTTGGCTGCTGCAAACCGGCGCCTAAAGTGCGATAGCGGTTTTCATCTTGCGCATAACGCCCGGTGCGAAAACGACCATAACCCTCTAAAAGATTCGCAGGCAAACTCATCAAATTCTCCTCTTCGGCCTTAAAAACCACACTTTGCTTGTCCTCACAAGCCGCCTGTTGAGCTTTAAGCGTTTAACCGATATGCACCTTGCCCATGATCAAAATTCAAACGTTTTTCCCGACATTGATTTATCGTGATGAACTGGCCAACACGGCAAAACTTAATCTCGATCTGGAAGAAGCAAGCTTGGCCTTGGCCGCAGTTGATGATGCTGGCAATCGCTGGTGCGAAAAACACGGCTATCCAGGGTATACATCTTTTGCCTCGCCGATAGATTTGCAAGAACACGCGCCCGCATTTAAAAAGCTGGTGAAGCTTCTTGATAAAAGTGCAGCTGAATTTGCCAAAGCGTTGCATTGGGATATTCGCGGCGGCAAGCCGTTGTGCGATTCCATCTGGGTGAATGTGTTGCCAGAAGGTGGCTCACACACATCTCACATCCACACCAATGCGGTGATCAGCGGAACCTATTATGTGGCGGTGCCGCAAGGGGCAGGGCCCATCGTGTTTGAAGATCCGCGCCATGGATATATGATGGCAGCGCCGCCAAAACTAAAAACGGCACCACGCGAACACCAAACCCACATCAGCGAAATGCCAAAAGCTGGCTCAGCTCTCATGTGGGAAAGTTGGTTGCGCCATGAAGTGCCTTTAAATCGCGCCGAAGGCTTACGCATATCCATAAGCTTCAATTATGTGATCGGTGCTAAATAGCAGCTATTCAGATGCTGCGCGAAATCTCGGCACTAGAGCACGCCGCGAACAATTCAATTCCAGTGATTGGCGTGACAAAAACGTAAAACTTGTTTTCTGATTGATAGGTGGACGGCATAAGCAACTTGCCAGCATATGTTTTGAAGTTCTTTGCTTTCTCAAAATCGTCTAAAATCCAAAGATCCTCAACAACATTTTGCAGATGGTCGGTTTCCATTTGAAAAAAATCTGTGCCTTTACACTCAACCCGAAATATTTGGTGAAGAGCAATTTTCTTTCCTACTGCATCGATTGCGCCATGGTCTTCGAACGTTAGTGTGAGAGTTTTGTATGCCATTTCAACGTTCACAAGTTCTGCATCGCCAAAAGGGCCCGGAAAGGCAACCACACCCGACGCGTCAACTATCCAATCGACTTGCTGAAAGTGAAAGTTTGAAGACCGAAGGTTTTTGTGAAGAGCCAACTATCAATCTCACATTCTAACTAAATATGGACTCGCCAAGTTGGTCGATAATCAGTTGCCCTTTACTTAAAGCAATATCAGCCGCTTCGTTTTTATCGCTGAATTGATCGGCCCGCACAAATTTATGGCTCTTGCCATTCTTTGAAATCATGCCTGATAATTGCCATTGCCCACCATTGCGATAAGGCATGGCTTCAATCAAATAACCCTTATATTCCAGTGTTTGAGCAGGCGTTGCTTCAGCAACGGGTGAAGAAAACCATTTGTCCCAAAAAGCCATCAAAGCCTCCTATGCTGCAATGTCGCAACGCGCTTCGCAGCGTGTTGTAAGATCAGTTTCAACTTGCAAAGTTGTGTGGCCAATATTGTGGTGGTGTTCAAGCTCTTCGCAAATGGCCATTAAAAATTCATCGCCGGGGTGCCCTCCGGGCATAACCATATGGGCGGTTAAAGCTGAATCCGTCGTGCTCATCGGCCAGATGTGAAGGTCGTGAATACCGGTCACACCTTTTTGTGCTTCCAGAAATTTGCGAACCGCAACGGGGTCAATCGACGATGGAACGGCCTTCAGCGACATGGCCACACTTTCACGCAGCAAGCGCCAACTGCTCCACACAATAACCCCCACAATCAACAAACTGGTCAGCGGATCAAGCCACAGCCAGCCTGTGCGCTGCATCAGAAAACCCGCAACCACAACGCCCGCGGACACCGCAGCATCGCCTGCCATGTGGATATAGGCGCCACGAATGTTGATATCATCTTGCCGCCCGCGCATGAACATCAGCGCTGTTATGCCATTGGTAAAAATGCCAATCGCCGCAACCGCCATAACCCAAAAACCCGCAATGGCCACGGGGTGATAAAACCGTTGCAGGGCTTCCCACGCAATGGCCCCCACGGCCACCAGCAAAAACACGCTGTTAAAAAGTGCGGCCATAATTGTGCTGCTCTTCATGCCGAATGTATATCGCGGTGTGGCAGCCTTTGTTGCCAAATGCGCCGCAAGCCAAGCGGCAACCAATCCCAACACATCAAACAAATTATGCCCAGCATCCGCCATCAAGGCCACGGAGTTTATCAAAAGGCCAAAAACAAATTCGCCCAGCACAAATCCACCATTCAAAAGAATGCCAACAGCAAAGGCCAAGCCAAAGCTTGTGGGCGCGTGGACGTGCCCGTGAGAATGGTCGTGGTGCGAATGCCCGTGCTGCGAATGATCGTGATCAGAATGTCTCATCAGGCATTATCGCATAGGGCCAAAGCCCGAAGCAATGGTCATTTGCGTGTGAATCCTTTCACTTGCTCTGGCAGGCTTGCAATGTTATGCGCAACCGCCTGCATAGAATTTTAGAGTCTGAAAGAGGTCTCCCATGGCTGGCACGTTCCCCGAATATCTCACATTTGATGACGTGTTGATGAAGCCGGGCGCTTCTTCTGTGTTGCCCACCGAAGTTTCAACCGCAACGCGCTTAACCCGCGCCATCAATCTTTCCATTCCCATCGCATCGGCGGCGATGGATACGGTAACCGAAGCTCCCATGGCCATTGCCATGGCGCAGGCGGGCGGCATTGGCGTTATACATAAAAATCTAACGCCGGAAGAACAGTCTGAACATGTGGCCCGTGTGAAGCGTTTTGAAAGCGGCATGGTGGTGAACCCCATCACCATTGCACCCACAGCAACGCTGGGAGATTTGATGGCGCTAAAACAACGCCACAAGGTTTCGGGCATCCCGGTGGTCGATCAATTCGGCAAACTTTGCGGAATCATCACAAACCGAGATGTGCGCTTTGCAACCGATCTGAACGTTAATGTGGCAGAACTGATGACGCGCAACCTCGTCACCGTGCGCGAAGGTGTGGACAGAACAGAGGCCAAGCGTCTGCTGCACAAACACCGCATCGAAAAATTGATCGTTGTGGATGATGATTTCAAATGTTTGGGGTTGATCACCGTGAACGATATGGAAAAAGCGGCAGATCATCCGTTTGCCGCCAAAGATGAACAGGCCCGCCTGCTTGTTGCCGCAGCCACAGGCACCGGCGATAATGGCTTTGCCCGCGCCGAACAGTTAATCGCCGCTGGCGTTGATGTGCTGGTGATTGATACGGCGCATGGCCATTCCATCCATGTGGCCAATCAAGTGACCCGCATTAAAAAGCTTTCCAACAAAGTGCAGTTGATTGCAGGCAATGTGGCAACCGACGAAGCAGTGAAAGCCCTGATTGATGCCGGCGCTGATGCGGTTAAAGTGGGCATTGGCCCTGGCTCTATTTGCACCACGCGCGTGGTGGCCGGTGTTGGTGTTCCACAATTTTCAGCCATCATGGAATGTGCTGAAGAAGGCAACAAACACAATGTGCCGATTATTGCCGATGGCGGCATCAAGCTTTCGGGCGATATGGCAAAAGCCTTGGCGGGCGGCGCATCAGTGGTGATGATGGGTTCCATGCTGGCAGGAACAGATGAATCGCCCGGCGAAGTTTATCTTTATAATGGCCGCAGCTATAAATCATATCGCGGCATGGGCAGCGTTGGGGCCATGGCGAGAGGCTCAGCTGATCGTTATTTCCAACAAGATGTGGGCAACACCTTAAAGCTGGTGCCCGAAGGCATTGAAGGCCAAGTGGCGCATAAAGGTTCGGTCAACGCCGTGCTTCATCAAATGGTGGGGGGCCTTCGCGCTGCCATGGGCTATGTGGGTGCAGGCACGTTGGGTGAACTTCAATCCAAAGTGAAATTTGTACGCATCACGGGGGCAGGGCTTCGCGAAAGCCACGCCCATGATGTGATGATCACGCGTGAAGCGCCCAACTATCAAAGGCCAAGTGAATGAGTTTAACGCAGTGGCTTTTGCTGCCAATTTTTCTTCATCTCATTTTGGTGGTCTATGTTGGCGTCAATTCCATCCGCGCGCGCATTGCTTCAGTGTTGAAGGGCGAAACGAAGCTTTCTGCAATTGCGCTTAATTCAGGCAACTGGCCACCGCGCGTGCGCCAGCTCGGCAATAATTTCGATAATCAATTTGATGTGCCCACCACATGGTATGCTCTCTGTGCCTTGTTGATCGCCACAGGTAAGGTTGATGTAATTTCAGCCACGCTGTCGTGGGCCTTTGTAATAACCCGTTATGTTCACACCTTCATCCATATCGGCACCAACAACGTGCGCCACCGTATGTTTGCCTTTCTGGCAGGTTTTGGCGTTTTGTCAGCAATGTGGGTTTGGTTTGCGGTTAAGTTGTTTTTGGTCTAACCCGCACCCAACTCCTTAATTCTCCATCGGCGGGCTTGACCCGCCGACCCAGTCTTTCAACTTATGAGAACCAAACACATGAAACTTGCTGGCCGCGTTGCTGCGGCAATTGAAATTTTAACCGAAATCACCACGCGCCACAGGCCTGCCGCCGAAGCGTTGAAAGATTGGGGCAAGGCGCATCGCTTTGCCGGCTCAACCGATCGTCATGTGCTGGGCACATTGGTTTATGACACGTTGCGCCGCAAAATGTCTGCCGCCGCATTGCTGGGCAAAGATGATCCGCGTTCGCTGGTGTTGGGAACCTTGGCCAATGTGTGGGCCATGCCAGTTGCCGATATTGCCAGCATGTGTGAAGAACAATTCGGCCCCGGCGCATTAACCGCCAAAGAAAAAGCGGCGCTTGAAAAACCCTTGGCAACAAATCTGTCGCCCTACATTCTTGGCGATTTTCCAAAATGGCTAGAAGCAGATTTGATCAATGCCTACGATGAAAAAGTAACAGCCCAACTTGCGGCTTTGGCCCAGCGTGCGCCCATCGATATGCGTGTCAACACATTGAAAGCCGCGCGCGAAGATGTGCTTGCCACTTTCGCTAAATTTAACGCGGTGGCAACAGAACTTTCGCCTTGGGGTTTGCGCATTCCTGCGCCCACCATCGAAAGCCGCAATGTTAATGTAGAAGCTGAAGCATCCCACGGCATGGGTCAGTTTGAAGTGCAAGATGAAGCTTCGCAAATCGCCACAGCGCTGACAGGGGCAAAGCCAGGCGAGACAGTTTTAGATCTTTGTGCTGGTGCGGGCGGCAAATCTTTAGCACTTGCAGCCATGTTAAAAAACCAAGGCCGTGTTGTAGCCTATGATCAAGATAAACATCGCCTTCGCCCTATCTTTGAACGCATCACGCGCGCAGGCGCCAGCTGCATTGAAGTGGTGGCCGCAGATGAAAAAGAAAAACGCAAATTGCCCGGCGGCTATGATCTGGTGGTGGTCGATGCCCCCTGCACAGGCTCTGGCACATGGCGCAGAAAACCCGATGCCAAATGGCGCGTGGCTGAAAAACAATTAAACATAAGGCTTAAAGAACAGGCCGATATTCTTGAAAACGCTAAACATTTTGTCAAGCGTGGCGGCAGGCTGGCCTATTTCACCTGTTCAATTTTGCCGCAAGAAAATCAAGACCAAGTTACGGAATTTTTGAAAGCCAACAGCGATTTCAAAATTATTCCGTATACTGAGCAATGGAAGAAAAATATTTCAGCAACCCCAGTTAAGTCTGCCAACGGGTCTGCTGAAACTTTACAACTCACCCCACTTGATCACGACACTGATGGATTTTTTGCGAGCGTAATGGCGCGCTCTTAACGTCCTCGCCCGCAAAGCGGGAGAGGAAAGGGGCCTACGAAGCGCAGCAAGTGGGATAGGTGAGGGGAAGTGAATTCGCGTTCCCCTCATCTTTCCCATTTCGCTCACACGAAAAGGGCCCCTGTCTTCTCCCGCTCTGCGGGCGAAGACTGTTACTTCAATTCCCACACCACACTCACATCAGCACCGATGCCAACTTCACCGACCGCAACCTGAACTGCCTTGGCCGCTGCATCCATCGCCATGGCCCGCATCGGCACAGGCTGTGGCGCATAAGAACTATTCTCTAAAATTTCAATAACGTCGCCTAAGGCTACACCCACAGCCGCCGTCATCAATTGGGCTTTGCGCAAAGCATCTTTCACAGCCATCTTGCGGGCTTCATCTTGTGAAGCTTGCTGGTCGGCCACTGAAAATGAAATGCCATTGATTTGGTTCGATCCTGCCGCAACCGCTTTATCAAGCACGGTGCCAAGGTTTGCAATTTTATGCACAATCACTGTCACACTGTTGGTCACATCATAGCCAACAAGCTTTGGCGCTTGGCCATTGTTGTTGCCATAATCATAGCGCGGCCCAACCGAGAAGTTTGAAGTTTGCATATCTTTTTCAGCAATGCCCGCCGCCTTCAACATGGCAAACAGGTTTTCCATATTCTTGGTGTTTTCATCAAGCGCGGCCTTGGCCGTTTCTGCTTGGCTTAATGTGCCCAAAGTGACAATTGCCAAATCTGGCACAGTTTTCACTTCGCCATGGCCAGAAATTGAAATGGTGCGCATGGGGCGGGTTCCGTCAGCAAAAGCCGGTTGAAGTGAAAACAAAGTCAGCGCGGTTAAAGCACCGAGGGCAAATTTGAACATGAAATATCCTTTCATCATTATCCCATCATAGGAAAAAATAGTGGCGGCAATATAACTGAAAGTTAACGGAAAGGTGGCTCGTCAAAACTTCTCAATTTGCGTGAATGGAGACTGCCTTTAATTCCGCGCAATTTTTCAACAGCGGCAATTCCAATCATCAAATGCTCGCCCACCGCCCTGTCATAAAACGCATTCGCAGCACCCGGCAATTTAATTTCGCCATGAAGCGGTTTATCTGAAACACAAAGCAGCGTTCCATAAGGCACTCTAAACCGATAGCCCTGCGCCGCCAAAGTGCCAGATTCCATATCAATGGCAATGGCCCGCGAAAGGTTGATGCGCTTTCTTTCCAGCGTCCACCGCAATTCCCAATTGCGATCATCATGGGTCAAAACTGTGCCGGTGCGAAGCCGCGCTTTTAAAGCCTCGCCGGTTTCACCTGTCACTTCTGCCGCCGCCTGTTGCATGGCCACTTGCACTTCGGCCAAAGCCGGAATTGGAATTTCAGGCGGAACAATATCATCTAAAATATGGTCGCGCCGCATATACGCATGGGCCAGAACATAATCGCCAATGCGTTGCGATTGGCGAAGGCCGCCGCAGTGGCCAATCATCAGCCAACAACTGGGCCGCAACACGGCTAAATGGTCTGTCATGTTTTTGGCATTGGAAGGGCCAACACCAATGTTCACCAGCGTTATTCCGCCAACCCCATCTTTGCGGGCCAAGTGATAAGCGGGCATTTGAAATTTGTGCCACGGGCTTTTATCCAGAATCACCGCCACTTCTTCAGCAGAATGTTCCTTGGTAATTTTTGCCCCGCCAGGCAAATAAAGCGCTTCATATCCTTCATCCGATGAAAGCTGAACAGTGGCCCACCGAATAAACTGGTCAACATAGCGATGATAATTGGTCAGCAGAATCCACGGTTGAAAATTTTTCCAATGCGTTCCCGAATAATGTTGCAGGCGCTTTAATGAATAATCAACACGAACCGCATCAAACATGGAAAGCGGCAAGTCCTCGCCCTTTCTGGTTGGCGTCCACAATCCATCAGCGATTTCATCGCCCACCAAAGCCAGTTTCGGAATGGGAAAATGCAATGCCAGTTCAGCCGCAGTGACACCTTCACCGCCCAAATCATTGCCGGTTTGCAAAACGTAAGGATAGGGGATCTCTTGGGTCGAATCTAAAACTTCAACGGTGGCGGCATAATCGCGCACCAGATAAGTTAACTGTTCAATCAAATAGCGTTTAAAAAATGCT